>JAIRKB010000142.1 GCA_031260385.1 Propionibacteriaceae bacterium
TTGGAAGTCAGTCTAGTCGCAACCCGGTAATTTGAGTTGCGGTGTCAACGCGTACGAGCGATCCACAGCCCAGCGCCCAGCGAGCCCAAAATGAAAGCTTGGGATGACTGGGGCGTTCGGGGGAGGGAGCCGATGAGGTCATGATGGTCCTCCGTTCATTATGTTCGGTCGTAACTAGGCTAACGCTCGTACGCTGTCAGGGCCAGGGTTACGCCTAAATCGGAAAGCGCATAGACTTGGATGACTGGATTTTGATCGTTGGAGGGGCCCCATGGAAGAACACCGTTGCGCTAATTGTCCGATCCGAGCAAAGTACGACGAGGCGCCGAAGTCGCTGACCGGCCGATTTTGGCGCTGGCACATCCGCTTCTGCCCGGGTTGGAAAAAATACGTCGCCTCACTTGGCGAAGACGAGTTGGCACCACTAAAAGAGAAGTACAACCTGCCCTGAACAAGGGGGCGGCCCTAAACAAAGGGGGACGGTCCTACTAAACAAGGGGGACGGTCCTACTGTCTGCCCTAGTCAGAACGGCGTTTCTTGACTGGCGTCGATCGCCCACTCTTCGGCGAGCAGGGCGTAGACCGCGCCATCAATCCACTCCTGGTCGATCCGCGCCCAGAAGGCCTTGACGTGGAGGGCCTCGCGCCGCATCCCGTTTCGCTCCATGATTCTGTACGACCCGTAGTTGACCGCCGCGCAAGGGGCAATGAGGCGGCGCAAACCGAGATCAACAAAGCTGTAGCGGATCAGTTCCCGGCAAAGCTCGCTGCCATAGCCCTGCTTCCAGAAATCCTGATGCAAGATCCAGCCGAGTTCACCAGTGTCACCGGCGGCGTCCGGGTAAACCCCACAACTACCGATCACCTGGTCAAGATCCTTGATGACAACCGCAAAATCGTAGCCGGGCTTAACCCCCGTCTCCAAGAACTCCCGAGTTTGCTCTTCAGTGTTCGGCCCCCACGCCATATATCTGGTGTTGACCGGATTGCCAGCCCAGGAATGTACGGCCCCAAAATCACCAATCGTAAGCGGTCGCAACACCAATCGCCCCGTGCTCAAAATCTCCCGATCCCCCATCCGTACCTCCATCCAAACAATCACCGATTGTATACCGCATCGCGCAAAGTTAGGCCGCATGATCCGGCTTAACTCTGCGCGATCCGAGAAATTACCAGGTTGTTTAGCATTTTAGGGTCCCAAACTCGCATGGTATAGGTGTGAAGATGGATTCTTTGACAGTGGAGATGGGCGAACTGGCTGCTCAACTTCAAGCTGGGGTTATCACGGCCTGGCAGGCTGACAAATACGGTATCAGCAGACACGTACGTCGCCGACTAGCGGATGAAGGGCGGTGGCATCGCGTTTATCGCGGGATATACACCGTTACGCCAAGTAGTTGGCTTCAGCGAGCCTGGGTGGGAGTGATGATCGGTGGATCGCGCTCCAGCTTGGGAGCAGAAGCAGCCTTGAGCCAACTCGGCCTAGCCAAAGAACCACGAGTAATTACCGTATATGTAGGGAAACAAACCTCGATCCCGAACCTTCCTGGTTTTTCATTCGTCCGTAGCGATCGGGCTGGCACCGGAAACCCACCGCACAGCACGGTTGCTGAGGCGATTATCGATGTTGGGGAACGCTGGGAAGCTGACAGTCTTGTCGCGGTGATCGGAACCGCTGTCACAGGTGGGTACGTCAGTCCAACTAAACTTCGCCAGGAGTTGAGCAAGCGCAGTCGCCACCGCCAACGCCGTCTCGTCTTGGAGTTGATTAGTCAGGTTGAAACAGGTACGACCTCCGCATTGGAATACCGCTACCGCCGTAATGTTGAGAAATCCCACCGCCTTCTACCCCCGAATCGACAGGATCGCCCGACTGGCCAACACAAAGTTGACAACTGGTACGACCGCTATCGTCTGATTGTGGAACTCGATGGGCGCGCCTACCATCTTGGGCTCGCAGCTAGCATGGACATGAACCGTGACAACCTCCACCGCTTAAACGACATTACCACGCTGCGGTACAACTGGACTCATGTCGTACGTACCCCATGCCAAGTGGCCCACCAAGTCGCCACTGCCCTCACCCGCGCCGGTTGGCAAGGCCAAATCACGCCATGCCCCCACTGCCCCGGGTAAAACCCGCATCGCGCAAAGTTAGGCCGCATGATCCGGCTTAACTCTGCGCGATCAGGTTAGTCAGGCTCCGGGGGGATTGGGTTGGGGGCGCGTTTTAGGCGGGCGCCGGCGGCGCCGACGGCGCCGGTGGCGAAGCCCTTGGTGGCGGCGCCGACTTTGGACAGGCCAGAACTAATCGCGGCGGCCGTGCCGGTCGCGGCGTCTTTGATGGCCGAGCCTGCCCCTTCGGCGGCCGAAACGACGCGCGATTTGTCGGGGATACCGTCACCGTCGGTGTCGACCGGGCGGAAGATGTCAGCGGCTTGATCGACGATCTCGACGCCAGCCCGACGGACGACGCCGAGACCTTCGGCGCCGACGGTGATCATCTTGTCGCGGACTTCGGTCGCCGCCTGACTCCAACGTTTCGCTTCCAAGGTGAGATGATCGGACTCGAGGCCGAGGCGTCCCCGGAAGTCCAAAACCACTGTCGCGACTAGATTGCTTGATCGTACGGCAGCGGGCGCATCCCTCGGATTAAGCAAGACCTTGGTATTGGCTCTTTGCGCAGTCTGGTTCATCTGCTCCAACAGGCGAGCCGTGCTGCGAGCAATCACCTCCAGACGATTCTGGCGCGCGACGATCAACCCTAGTCGGTGCTGGTCGAGGTCTAGCGGCGAGGCATCAAGCACCCGGTCGAGTTCCAACACGGATATCCCGTCCTGGAGTCGGACACAGCGGGCAAGAACGGCGAGCCACTCCCGAATGATCGGGTCGGCTTCCCGCGCCGCCTCCGCGAACCCACCAAGATCAGCTTTCTTCGCCAGTTTCTCGGCAATGGCGTCGAGTTGAAGTAGGACGTACGCCTGGGTGCTAGCGATCTTCAACGAGGTAGCCTGGACTTTTGACCAGGTAACCTCGGAGACTCGCCCCACTTGATCGCGAATCGTGAGGGCCTCTTCGATGATCAGGTCGACGCCGATCATCCCCGCCAACACCGCATCCTTCTGGGAACGCAGAATGTCGTCAACCTTTTCGCTAATCTCGGCCAAGTACTCGACGATCTCTTCCATCTGTTGCTGCATAGCGCGCTGCTGCATCATGGTGGACAAGGCCGCCAAAGCCAGTGGCCCACTCAGGAGGGCGGTCGGGCTCCCCGCGATCTGCAACCATTGCTTGACTTCACCAGGCTTGCCGATCATGGCGTGACTGACTCCAGGGGTCTTGGTTGGCATAAGCCCAAACTGCTTAACCGCTTTGGCAGACTCGGCGGTTAACTTCACCCAGCGGCCAGAGTTCTCCGCCACTTGGGAACCGATTTTGGCTACGGCGCCACCTGTGCTCAGAATCGACTTCACCCGAGTCAGCTCTAGAGCCTTAGCGGGGACTTGATCTAGCCCCTGCTCACGAATGAAACGGTCCACCGCCGTCGATGGTCCGATGACTGCCAAGCCGTCGCCATCACTGAGAAGCTGGAGTTCGGAGTCCATTACTCAACCTTTCTGCCGAAGCCAACCCGGGATGACTATAGCTTTTTCAGTAAGGTCAGGGCGGTTTTGGTGTACGGGGGGTAGCGCAGGGGGATGTCGATTAGGGTGGATTTGTCGAGGACGCTGCGGTAGTGGGTGAAGGCGTCGAAGCCGGCTTTGCCGTGGTAGCTGCCCATGCCGGAGTCGCCGACGCCGCCGAAGGGGAGGCGGGGGACGGACAGGTGAACGACGGTGTCGTTGATACAGCCGCCACCGAAGGACAAGCGCTTGAGGAAATAGCGCTCGGCGGCCGCGCTAGAGGTGAAGAGGTAGGTGGCCAAAGGCTTGGGGCGCGCCCCAATCAGTTGAACCGCCTCTGCTGGCTCGGTGTAGGTCAACACGGGCAACAGGGGACCAAAGATCTCCTCGCCCATCACCGCCGAATCCCAAGAGACCGCATCGAGCACGGTCGGTTCGATCTGCAGGGTCTCGGGGTTGGAACCACCACCCACGACGATCCTCTCCCCCGCCAGCAACCCGAGTAGACGCTGAAAATGCTTGTCATTGACGATTCTTGGATAATCGGGATTGGCACATGGCTGATCAGTGAACATCGCCTGAATAGCGAGGCCTAGCTCCTCAACCAGTTTGGATTTGACCGACTGATGCACCAGAAGATAGTCCGGTGCCACGCAGGTCTGACCGGCATTCATGAACTTCCCCCAGGCAATCCGGCGCGCCGCCAGTTTCAGATTGGCAGTTTCGTCAACGATACAAGGGCTCTTGCCACCCAACTCCAGGATCACCGGCGTCAGATGCCGAGAGGCCGCCTCCATGACCACCCGCCCAACGGCCGTACTCCCCGTAAACAAGATAATGTCATAACGCTCGTTGAGCAGAGCGGCATTCTCCTGCCGACCGCCCTCCACCACCGTCACATGACCGGGATCAAAGACATCCGCGCACATCCGGGCGATCAGGGAGGAGGTCGCCGGGGAGTAGGCCGACGGCTTTACGACAGCGCAGTTCCCAGCCGCCAGGGCGGCGATCATGGGGATGACCGTCAGCATGAAGGGATAGTTCCAGGGGGTCAAGATCAGGGCCACACCATAAGGTTGCGGATAACGGCGCCCCCCAGAGGGGAAGTTCTTTAGATTAGAGGCCACCCGCTTCGGCCGCGACCAGCGCCGAACCCGCCGACACGCGAACTTCAGTTCGTCGAGGACCGCGCCAACCTCAGTGGCATAGGCTTCGAAAGGCGGCTTGTTGAGATCGGTTTTCAGCGCCGCCATGATCTCGTCGTCGTGGCTGCGGATCCAACCCAACAGGGCTTGCAAAGACGCCTGCCGATACGAGACATCCTTGGTCAAGCCGGTAGCAAAAAAGGCCCGCTGTCTTTCGGTGATCGCCGAAAAGTCAACCATCACACTCCCTTTCTCTTTCGTACGCTGCCAAAGCTAGACCAGCAGGCTGCGATAAGCTCTTTCCATCTTTGCCCGGTCAAAGATCACTGGTACGGGGTAGAGCGGATTGGCTTCCCTAAGCGCTCGTCCGGCGAGCAGCGGGATATCCTCCGGGATCAAATCGGCGATCTTGTCGGGCACCCCCATCTTAAGGTTCAGCTCCCGAATGGCGTCTATGAGCGATCCGTCAACCCCCGCCGCCGCCGCCATCTCCGACAACGCCCGGTCCACTTTTGAACTGTAAGCCTCCAGGATGTACGGCATGATGACGGCATTCGCTAGCCCGTGAGCGGTGTTGTATTGCCCGCCGAGGGTGTGCGCGATGGCGTGGATATTCCCGACATAAGCCCGCGTAAAAGCCGCTCCCGCTAGGAAGGAGGCCTCCTGCATATTACGCCGCGCCTCCAGATTCTGCCCATCGCTATAGGCCGCAAACAGATTGGCAAAGATCAGCTCGGTCGCCTTTAGGGCATCGGTCCGAGTCTGCCGGGTATTCGACCCGCCGACATAGGCCTCGACCGCGTGACAGAGGGCATCCATACCCGTCCAGGCGGTTAGGAAGGGCGGTAGGCCAACGGTTAGAACAGGGTCTAGCAAGGCATAATGCGGGATTAGCGAGGTGTCGTTGATAGCGTACTTTTCATGAGTACGAGCGTCAGTGACCACCGCCGTTAGGGTGGTCTCGCTACCCGTCCCTGCGGTAGTCGGAATGGCAATGAACAGCGGCATCTTGGCCAAGACCTTGAGTTGACCGCGCATCTGAGCGATGGTCTTACCCGGGCGGGCCAAACGGGCGCCAACCCCCTTGGCACAGTCCATCGGCGAGCCGCCACCGAGGGCGATGATCGCCGCCGATTCCGTCGTCTTATAGAGCGCGAGAGCAGCCTCAATATTGTCGATGGTTGGGTTGGCAACAACCTCGTCATAGAGCGCATACCCCAGATCAGCGTTAACCAAGGCCTCAATTAAGCCCAAGTGCAATCCAGCCTTCACCAACCCCTGGTCGGTTACGATCAGGACGGTGGTGACCTTCCGCGCCTTCAGGAGGGCGGCGATCGCCTCAAAGCTAGCCAAACGCTCCGGACGTCGCCAAGGCAGGAAGACCGCCGCGCAACGAAAGGCTAGTTGATACACCCGATAGAACAACTTGATCATGAACTCTCCTCCCCAGGTGGAGTCTTGCCGATAACGACCAACAAGTAGATCCTATATTACAAGCTGGCTAGCCGAATCAGACACTGACCGCCTTGCGGGCTGATTGATTGACTCCGAGGAAGATCAAGATGAACACCCCGACTAGCATTGCCAGGATCCACGGCCAGGGAATGGTCAAGCTGAGCGCGGTCCGTCCGTCGCGAATCAACTGGGTCATCGCCAAACCAACCCCCAAGCCGATGCCGACCAGAGAACCAGCCAGGGCGGGCAACAGACCTTCAAAGCGGATCAGCTGCTTGACCTGATGAGCGGAAGCGCCAAGGGCCCGCAGAGTGGCAAGATCGTCGGCCCGATCAACCACCGCATACCGCGAGCGTTGAGCGCTAGCAGCCAGCAGGATGACCAGACTGAACCCACCCAGCAAATAGATCAAGAGCCAGCCTTGGGGCACCCCCGGGCTGATCGCGACACCGTACTCGGCTTTGGTCTGGACCTTCAGGTCGGGCACCGAGGCAACGATCTTCTCGAGATCCTCGCGCAGGCTTTCACGACAGGTTCCGACACAACTGACCAGAACCGTCGTCGTCGGCATCAACTGCGATCGTTGATAGCCGGGCAGCTGCTGGCTCAGCCAAGCGGCCGAGATCACGAAATCGCCAAAGACCGTCGAATCAATGATCAGGTCGACGGAAACCGTCGCTTGCCGTTCGTACGGGGTGTTGCCGGCCACCATAAACCGAACCTCATCGCCGAGTGCCAAACCATGAGCCTGAGCATACCCCCGGTTGAGCGCCAACCCGGTCAGGAAGCTGACACCACTACCCTCCACCACGGTCTCTGGGGCGAAAGTCGTGAACAGGGGTTCGGGGCCGAAGGTCACCTTCGCACGCGCCAGATCGGGATCGATCGGGTGCATTGGGGCTTGGCCAAGGGGCGCGATTTGCCCACCGGTAACGGTTCGCAACTGGGACAGAACATTATCCGGCAAAGCGACATTAGTCTCGGAATGGATAGCATAATCGATCGCGAAATCCTGGGTGACGTCCCGACCCCAGTTGATTTCCGAGGTCACCACCAAGGTGAGTAGGGCGGTTACCAAGCCTAAGCAGACCACAAAGTGGCTCGCCAGATTCGCCGCCCGTCGGGGGTAACGCGCGATCGTCCGCCGAGCCAAGGAGGCGGGAAACGCCCGACCCAGCCCCAGCCCGAGCAGCCTTGACAGCGGGGGAAAGAGGACCGGTGCTGCCAGGACGCAGCCGATGAGGATCCCACCGACCCCCGCCATCCAGATCCAATCCGCCGCCCAGAACCAGTGCCAATAGCTGATCGCCCCGCAGCCCTCCAACAGCAGCACCACCCCCAGTAGGATCCGTCCAACGCCCAGCCCGGAAGTCCGG
>JAIRKB010000220.1 GCA_031260385.1 Propionibacteriaceae bacterium
GCATGGAGGACTTCTCCTTGGTCGGGTCGGCGCCGCGTTCGCAGCGATTACCGGAGACGTGACGCTCGCCATTGCCGAAGGTCGAGACCGTGCAACTGCAGTGGTTCTGGCACATCTGACATTCGGCGGTCTCCGATTCCAGGTTGATCTGAGCCAGCGAAGCGATAGAGCGCAGTTGACTGGGGACGCCGGGGAGGTGGTTTTCCTTGGCGGTGAGCGCCGCACCGTACGCCCCCATCAGCCCAGCGATGTCGGGGCGGACGACCTGGCGGGAGGTGAGCAACTCGAAGGCGCGCAAGACGGCGTCGGAGAGGAAGGTACCTCCCTGAACGACGACCTTGTCGCCCAACTGACCGGGCTCCCGTAAGCGAATGACCTTGTAAAGGGCATTACGAATCACGGCGTAGGACAAGCCCGCCGCGATATCGGCGACCGTGGCCCCCTCCTTTTGCGATTGCTTAACCGAGGAGTTCATAAAGACCGTACATCGAGACCCCAAGTCCACCGGCGCCTCACCCTCGCAGGCCGCCGCCGTGAACTCTGGCGTAGTCAAACCCAGCGACTCGGCAAAGGTCTGGAGGAAGGAGCCACAACCGGAGGAGCAAGCCTCGTTGACGGCGATCGAGTCGATCACCGAGTCGGTGATGCGCAGGTATTTCATATCCTGGCCCCCGATGTCGATCACCGAGGTGACCCCCGGCGCGATCTTGTCGGCGGCCCGGAAGTGGGCAATCGTCTCGACGACACCGGAGTCGATGTGCAAGGCGGCCTTGATCAGCCCCTCACCGTACCCAGTCACACAGGACTGAGCGATAATCGCCGGGCCGGGGAGGGCGCGGCGGACCTCGGTGGCGATGCGGACCGCCGCCGCAACCGGGTCGCCCTGATTAGAGGTGTAATGCGACCACAGAATGCGCTCATCGGCGTCTATCAGGACGGCTTTGATCGTTGTGGAACCAGCATCAATCCCCAGATAGCAGGCCCCTCGGGCCTCGGCGATATCACCGCGCGGGATGACCTCTTTGGCGTGACGTTCATTGAAGGCCTGACGGTCTTCCGGGGTCGCAAACAAGGCTGGCATCCGCCCCGAGGCGGGCACTAGGTGGCGGCGATTGGCGAGACGATCGGCCAACTGGCTAAAGGTCATCACGGTTTCGCTAGCGGTCTCTGCCGCTCCGCGAGCGACAAAGATTTCGGCGGAGTCTGGGGTGACATAGCCGGTCGCCTGGCCTTCGAGAGCCCGTTCGAAAGCCGTTCTTAGCTCCGGCAGAAAGTGGAGCGGACCGCCGAGGAAGACCACCTCACCTTTGATCGGCCGACCTTGGGCGAGCCCGGAAATCGTCTGGGTGGCGACAGCGGCGAAGATCGAGGCCGCTAGATCTTCGTGGCGGGCGCCCTCGTTGATCAGGGGTTGAAGATCGGATTTGGCGAAGACCCCACAGCGGGAGGCGATCGGATAGAGGTGAAGATGACCAGCGGCTAGGGCATCGAGCCCCGCCGCATCAGTGCGCAGCAGGGTGGCCATTTGGTCAATGAAAGCGCCCGTACCCCCGGCACAGGTCCCGTTCATCCGTTGCTCGGGAATCGGCTTGAGGTAGGTGATCTTGGCATCCTCGCCGCCGAGCTCAATGGCGACATCAGCGCTCGGATAGTGGCGCTGAACGGCCCGTGTGCCGGCGATCACCTCTTGGATGAACTCCACCTCTAGCGCCTGAGCAATGCCGAGCCCGCCCGAGCCGGTCATCGCCACGGCCGCCTCGATTTCAGGATAGCTTTCGGCGAGATCATCGACTAGTTTGATGAGTTCCGCTTGGACGTCCGCATTGTGACGGCGGTATTCCTGGAAGATGATCTCATCATCAAGAAGTAATACCGCTTTTAGGGTGGTTGAACCCACATCAAGTCCTAGCGCATAAGGCGGACGCATTGCACCACTCTCCCCGTCTTTTTTGGAATCGCTAGCTTCCTACGCTACCGTAACTTCCTCAACAGATCATATTCCCGGCGGCGAAGCGTCCGTATCCTGAGAGGACTATTGTCGGCTGATGCGATTTATCATTGTATTGGGCGATAAACTGGAGTGGTGTCCAATGAGCAAGCCGTGTCACGGCTCCAAATAGTCAGCCCCTGGGTGTCGCTAGTGGCCCGAGCGTTGCTCGGGGGAGTGCTGGTTTTTGCGGGCGCAATCAAGCTCTTTGATCTGCGGCAGTCGGTGATTGCCGTCCAGGCCTACCAGTTCCCGATCCCGGAAACCTGGGAGACGATCTTGGGATACGGGTTGCCGGTAGTAGAGGTTCTGCTTGGCTTGGCGATCCTAGCTGGGTTGTTTACGCGCTGGACGGCGCTGCTGGCTGGGCTGGCCCTCGTTGCCTATATCGCCGCGATCAGCTCGGCTTGGGCGCGCGGGCTGAATATCGATTGCGGCTGTCTGACCCCCGGTGGCATACTCCTGACCAAGGATGCCAAGCTGGGCTACGCCTTGGATATTGCCCGCGATCTCGGCTTGCTGATTATCGCTGCCTGGCTAGTCCGTTTCCAGGCGCCGCGTTGGTCGCTTGACGCTTGGCTTGTTGCGGCGACCACCGACGGTACGGCTAGCGGCCTGACCGATAGTACGGCCGAGGATACGACCATCGAAATGACCACCGACCTGAGCAATAAGAAGGATTGATATGGCAAAGCGAAAGAAGCGGGGCGCGCAGGCGGGGAATCGGCAGGTTCAGGCCCAGGCTCAACGCCTGGCGGCGGCGCGCAAGGTGCGTAATCGACGGCTCCTGATCACCTCGGTTGTCGCGGTGGTGGTCGCGGCGCTGATTGGTTTGGTGGTCTGGCAGGCCACGAATGTGACGGGGCCGACACCACCGTCGACCGACCCGACGAGCCCGACAACGTCTTCGACCGGTGGGATGTTCATCCCGCCGAACGGGTCGCCTGATGGCCTCTACATTGAGCTCGCCAGTCCGAACGTCAAGGCGGATGCCCTAGTGATCGACGAGTTCATCGACTATCAGTGCCCGTACTGTGGATTGTTGACCCGAATGTACATCGGGGCTTTCGACCAGTTGGTCGCCTCCGGCGACATCATCATGCGGGTCCACCTTCGTAGTTTCCTTGATGGCGGTATTCCCGGTCAGAACTCGGTTCGGGCCGCCACGGCGGCGACCTGTGCCGATGTGGTTGGTAAGTTCAGCTCCTACCACGACGTCATCTTCGCCAATCAACCAGAAGAGGGCATCGGCTACTCCGATGAACAGTTGCGAATCGATTTCCCCAGGGCAGCCGGCATCACTGGCCCCGATCTCACCTACTTCCGGCAGTGTTACGACTCCGAACAGACCCGACCCTACGTCGAATACATGGAGCCTGCCAACTCCACTTGGATGGCGGACTGGAGTGCGGTCAATGCCGGCGGAAAGAAGTTCGGCACCCCGACCCTGTTGGTGAACGGCAAGCTGCTACCCCTTGAGGAGCTAGTGACGGTCTCCGACGACGGCAAGCATTATGTTCCCGCCCAGGACACAAATCCGACCGCTTTCCTCGCCTTCCTCGCGACGATTGCCGCCAGCTAGCGCCACATCAAGGACCTCCCTAACCCACCGCGATGCAACAGCTTGGCCACCTGCTACTCACTGATGTGATCAACCAATACTTGTCGATTTGGCATCCGATCTTCGCCGACTTGACCACTATTTGACCACGTCGTTAGACCTTCCCAACCAAATCTGGTACTCTCGGAGGCGCTACAATCCCCTGTAGCTCAATTGGCAGAGCGTCGGACTGTTAATCCGCAGGTTCCTGGTTCGAGTCCAGGCGGGGGAGCTGACTTCATATCGATCTTAAGACATTGTCGCAACCATTTCGCATCTTACGACGAGTATGTATGAAGATCACCCAAAAACCGCCCGGGAAATCGACATCTCTAGCCGTCAGCGAAAGGCCCCTCTGCTCGGGGCCGTTAATGGCTAAAGAGCCGGGGAGGCGAGTTCGGGACTAAGACCGGGGCCGAACCGAATAGAATGTTGCAATGTCCATAGGCGCAGAACGACCAAACATCCGGGTCTTTCTGTCCTATCGCCGCATGGACAACCCACCACAGGGCCCCCTCCCAGGCAAGGTTTCAGCCTTCCGCGACGACCTTAGGAACGTCATATCCCAGAAGATCGGCCATCGCAACGTACAGGTCTTCATGGACACTGATCCCGAGACAATGATCGGTGATCGCACATGGCAAGAAAAAATCCTGAAAGAACTCAGGACTACCACTGTCTTTGTCTCGATCATGACCGCTAACTACCTTTACAGCGGTTCCGAGCTTGATAGCGATTCCGAGCCCGCCTGCGCCTGGGAGTTTCGTGAGTATCGAAAGGTGTACAAGGCTGACCCAGACCGGCACAGCCTCATCGCGATCCAGCTTTGCCCACCCAAGGCAGCCGCAAAAGCGCTCTCTCACCCAGACTGGAAAGATCTGGGATCCCAAGAGATCTTCGGTTATAAAAAGAGCCGAGAGGCTTGGGACGCCGGCCAAGGCATCAATACCTGGAGCAGTCTCATCGGCGAAGTCTCCGACGTGATCATCGCCTTCGCGTATAAGGCCGCGGCAGAGTCAGTTGATCGGCGCGAGCCCTATCCATCTCTGCACCACTCGTACCCTGTTCAACAGCCACCAGCGAACCCGCCTTACCTACCATCGGACCCACCTTACATATCCTCAGACCAACCTCACCTGCCGCCGGACCCGCTTTGCCTGCCACTGGCCCTGCCTTACATCCCACAAGAGCGACCATATTTTCCACAGGAGCAGCCTTTCCTTCCACTAGCGCAGCCGTACATACCGACGGATCTGTCAGTCTCATCCCCTCACCAATCCGACTCATTTCTACCTGACCTCTACTATCCCTTGCCAGTGAGGAAGAGCCGGGCTGTGTGGAAGGTAATAATAGTCATCCTCGTGGTCGGACTATTCGGCGGGATCCTAACCGCCATTGGAATCTCGAACGCTGCTCATAACCAGGCGGAGTATTCGAACTTCTACGTCCTTGGTAATGACCAGATCCCCTCGATGAAGAGTGTCTTAGGTTCCACACGACCGGTTCGCTCGTTTAGCGAGTCAAACGCCAACGGTGAACTCACCTATGAGATCCGCTACAAGGTGACCGACGGCAAGACCAGAGACATGGTCGCATACTTCAACTACCTAGTCCTCTGGGAGGGCTTCCTCCGCTTGGATGACAACTACCTCAGTGATACAACCGGATCCTCCACGCTAGGCAAGTCTTCGGTCGAACCCGATCGAGTGGTCACCGTCGAACTGCAATGGGACGCCAAAGGTTACACGGTGACAGCCAAACAGTACGTCGGCACGATCACCCCCAACTAACATACGTATAGAATGTTGCAATGTCCCCTAGCGCAGAACGACCATACATCCGGGTCTTTCTGTCTTATCGCCGGATAGACAATCCAAAGCAAGGTGCCTTCCCAGGCAAGGTGTCGGCTTTCCGGGACGACCTTGCGAACACCATCGCCCGCGAGATTGGCCTTCGCAACGTTCAGGTCTTCATGGACACTGACCCGGAGACAATGATCGGCGATCGTTCCTGGCGCGACAAGATCTTGAAAGAACTCCACCAGACCACCGTCTTCGTCTCAATTATGACCGCCAACTACCTCGACAGCGAGTCCGATCACGCCTGCACCTGGGAGTTTCGCGAGTATCAAAAGGTGTACGAGGCTGACCCCGACCGCCACAGCCTTATCACAGTCCAACTCTGCGCCCCCGAGGTCGCTGCCGATGCGCTCTCCGGCCCCGACTGGCAGGCCTTAGGTTCCCAAGAGCTCATTGGCTATGTCAAGTGCCGTACGGCTTGGGACGACGGGCAGGGTTACGCAACCTGGAACAACCTCATCCGCGAGGTCTCCGACGCGATCATCGCCTTCGCGCGTAAGGCCGCCTCCCCACCCCCTCCGGTTTCGCAAGCTTCGACCGTACCGTCTGAAGGTAGTCCGCCTTCGAAAGACAACAAGGTTCTGTGGAACCTTATGACCAGGCTTCAGATTTCCTCTGCCTACCTCTGTCGAGCCTTGAGATTTCGGGTTAATTTGGATGACCTTCAAAACTCTGTCGACTTATTACGCTTAGCGACTCGGGAAACCCCCAACGACGTCTTTGTCGCACTCTGCCTTGCGAAAGCTATAAATCGCTTGTCAAGCCCAGAATACCCCCAGAAGTCCAATGAAACGCGGGGAATTGAACTCAGCAATCTGGCGAGGCTCTTCCCGGCTTATCCTCAACTCCAAAATCTGGCGTCACCGACGATCGCTGCCACGGGGGCAACAAAGATCCTTGATACCGTGCAGAATGAGGCGCTCGGCGATTACTTCGCCAATGACTTTCGCCATTCTGTGCCTGACCCGAGAACCCTTCGTATCTCAGTTGAGAGGCTACGAGCATGCGTAGCCTCCTATCCAGATGATGTCTTCATGTCGTTCCTACTCATGGACGCCATATCGCATTTTAGATTGAGCGAAATCACAACCAGTATGGGCGACGATCTCGATAGAGAAATAACGAAAATCGCTCAACGCTTCCCCCACAACGCCCAGATCACAGAATTCGCATCGCAGATGGCGATTGTGGGTTGGCCGCTTAGTTAACGAAGCCATACCAATCCGATGTCTTGATGGCTCAAGTATTGGATCATATGAGGCGAGATATCGGTGGGGGACGGCGGTCAAAACGTATAGAATGTTGCAATGTCCATAGGCGCAGAACGACCAAATATCCGGGTCTTTCTCTCCTATCGCCGCATGGATAATCCAAAGCAAGGCGCCTTCCCAGGCAAGGTGTCAGCCTTCCGCGATGACCTCGAGA
The DNA here is from genome assembly GCA_031260385.1 of Propionibacteriaceae bacterium. Classification (GTDB taxonomy): domain Bacteria; phylum Actinomycetota; class Actinomycetes; order Propionibacteriales; family Propionibacteriaceae; genus WQYJ01. The sequence goes on from JAIRKB010000220.1 coordinate 6,872, forward strand.
ACGCCATCGCCCGCGAGATCGGCCATCGTCACGTCCAGGTCTTCATGGATACTGATCCCGAGAAGCTAATTGGTGGTCGTTCCTGGCGCGACAAGATCTTGCAAGAACTCTCACAGACCACCGTGTTCGTCTCGATTATGACCGCCAACTACCTAGACAGTGAGTCAAAGCACGCCTGTGCCTGGGAATTTCGCGAGTACGGAAAGGTTTACCAATCCAACCCGGACCGCCACAGCCTCATAACGATTCAACTATGCCCACCCGAGGTTGTTGCGGATGCGCTTTCTCAGCCAGACTGGGAAGCTCTAGGTTCCCAAGAAATCTTTAGTTACTCTAGGAGCCGGACCGCTTGGCGCGATGGACAGGGCCACGCTACCTGGGACAACCTCATCGGCGATGTCTCAGACGCGATCATTGCCTTTGCGCGAAAGGCTGCCACGGTCGCCTCGGCTCCGGTGACTCACGTAGTGCCCACCCCCGATGAGGAACAGCCTGCTGAGCCTGAGGAACACCCAGAAGAAGCGGTGTCGTCGATCGAGTTTGATGTTGTAGAGGCACCACCCGCACCATCTGAAGAAGCTATTTCTGAGAGTCCTTCGGCACCAACGCTTGATTCGCCGCAACACCGTGAGGACGTAATTGGCCCAAATAAGCCAGTAAAAGACGAGTCCAGTTCGCAGACAAGACCGGCTCCGGCCAAGAGGCGTTCCACGAAACTGACCATCGGGGAGGTCTTCCTGACCCACCAACCGACCGAGGGCGAACTCGTAGGCTGGATGAGCGATCCTCCATTGGCTGATGAAGCCAAACTGTCCACAGAATGGTATCTCAGCACCAAGGACATGATCGGTCCCAAAGTTTTCAATAAAACAAGC
>JAIRKB010000288.1 GCA_031260385.1 Propionibacteriaceae bacterium
CGTCATCATCCCCTTATCGGTCTCTCCCCAGATTCTCGCCGTGCTCAAACCCGGTGACCACGTCTCGATCTTCTTGTCTAGTTCCTCGAACGCCGAAGTGACGATCGCCCGCGGCATTCGGATCGTCACCATCCCGGCTAGTGACTCCGGCGGCCTGTTCGGCTCAGGGGGTGGCAACCTGATCCTCGTCGAAGTCCCCGAAGCCCTAGCGGCTCAAATCACCGCCTCCGGCGGCTTAGGCTCCACCACCATCGCCCTCGAGTGAGGCTAGCGGTCGACGCGGGCGGAACCGCCACCGGCTAGTTTGAGAACCTCGGCTTTGGTGGCCATGGTGGTGTCGCCGGGGGTGGTCATGGCGAGAGCGCCGTGGGCGGCGCCATATTGGACGGCTTGGCCGAGCTCGACCCCTTCAAGCAAACCGAAAATCAGGCCGGAGGCGAAGGAGTCACCACCGCCGACCCGATCGAGGATTTCGAGGTGGGGGCGTAGGGTCGCTTCGACTAAGCCGGTTTCTTCCGACCAGGCGATCGCCCCCCAGTCATTACGGGAGGCCGAGTGGACGGTCCGCAAGGTGGTGGCGATGACGGCGAAGTTCGGATAGGCCTGGCGAACCTCTTCGATCATGGCCGCGAAGGCGCCGACTTCGAGGTTGGTCAGATTCGCGTTCACCCCGGCGACCTCGAAACCAAGGGCAGCGGTGAAATCCTCTTCGTTGCCGAGCATGACATCGACATAGTGGGCGAGTTCCCGGTTAACCGCCCTCGCTTTTTCCTGGCCGCCAATCGCCTTCCACAAGCTAGAACGGTAGTTCAAATCGTAGGAGACAATGGTGCCGTGGCGCTTAGCCGCCTTGACAGCCGCGAGGGCGGTTTCCGCGGAGGTTTCTGACAGGGCGGCAAAGATCCCGCCGGTATGGAACCAGCGCGCGCCTAGCTCGCCAAAGAGATGATCCCAATCGACTGCCTCCGGCGCCATCTGAGAGATCGCCGTTAGCCCACGATCCGAGACCCCGACCGCGCCTCGAACCCCGAAACCACGCTCGGTAAAGTTAAGCCCGTTACGGACCGTTCGACCGACCCCATCACCAGCCACCCAGTCGATCAGCGGATCAACCCCTCCCGCCAGAATGCAGTCTTCCACCAGACGACCGACGGGGTTGTCGACCAGAGCGGTCACCACCGCCGTACGCATCCCAAAAGCGCGCCGTAATCCCCGGACGACGTTGTATTCGCCGCCGCCTTCCCAGACCCGAAACTGCCTGGTCGTGTGGATCCGTTCCTCGCCGGGGTCGAGTCGCAACATCACCTCGCCGAGCGATACCGCATCGTAGCGGCAGTCCGCCGCCGATCGTAGGGTGAGCCCGTTTTCCTTGGCCACGGTTGGCCCCCTCTCGCCTGCACTTCAGATATTCGCCGCGAATACCCTCATTATCCCTCGACGGAGGTACATTTGCAATATTTCGGATGCTATTCGACTATTCGGAAAGGTATCGAGTCCTCATCCACGAACGGGGTCACCATCGGGTCCGGGATTGGCGGTGCCCAGACCGGCGCACCATACGGCACTGGCACAGCCCAAGGCTCCGCCATCGGGGCTTCGCGAACGGTCGAATCGAAGCGAGGCAAGTCGGCGGGGGTCGCCTGTTCGGCGGCGGTCAGGCTGAGGATCATCGTCCGAGCCCTCACCACTTGGGGGATCGACGCCGCCGGAGCCGCCATCCGGACCAAACCGCGCCGACGCGCTAACCAGTCGATGATCAGGGCCATGGCAATCTCAACCGCCAGGTAGATCATTAGGGCCGGCGAACCTGAGCCATCACCGCGTTCAAACATGTTTGAGAAATCCGAGAAAGGTAGGGTCCACAAGGCTAGCAAATTCCAGATGATATGGGAGGCGACAGCGGCCTCCACCCCACCGGTGCGATAGCACAGCCACCACATAACTAGGGCAACACCGAAGTAGTAAATGTTCAGCCAAAGATCCTGGGAACCATGCATCCACATGAACAGCCCCGATGTGACCAGGGCAGACAAGATCAGCCCTACTCCTCGTACAGGTATTAGGGCACAGACAAGCCTCGGCACCAGCCCGCGTAAGAAGAACTCTTCGGCGGCGGCCTGCAGGGGAGTCGTCAGCAGGATCGCGGCGATCATGAACCAGGTGTAGGGCAGAATCGCCAACTCGTCGAACCCGGCATTCTCCACCCCACCGATCAAAATATCACCGCCGGTCATCGCCAGATATCCGATGGTAAACACTCCTAGTGTTAGGCCGAACCACTTCCACCGGAAGCGTCCGACCACCGACGACAGCCACCCGAAACCTTGCTTATAGAACAGCCAAGCCACTAGGACGGCCAAGGGAATAGAGGCGACGATGCTGAGGTTGTTGATCAAGAAGACGGCGGGCGTCGTGGCGATCTCGCCGGTCTCAAGGGTTTCAAGGTCCGAAATGATCATGGCGATACTGGCGATTAGCTGGACAACGAACCACAGAACGCCGGTGACCACCAGCGCGATCAACGCCCACCACCACTTGCGGGCCGGAACCTCGAAGAACCTAAAGTGATCCTTCAACTGGGTCGGCTGGAACAGCTTCTGCGGCGCTGGCTTCAGCCAGACCATCGGCGCCATCGGCCCGGGAGGTGCTGCGTAATAATACGGTGTCTCCATGGTTATTTCCCCTCTGCTGTGAGACTTTTCGGAGGCTGACCTTGCGGTCAAGGAGGTAAGTAAGGTGGGCTAAGCCCAAGAAAACGACCAGGATCGCCCCAATATAGGCGATAACTCCTAGCCCTAGGCGATCGAAATCTAGGAAGAAGTATGGAAAGCGGGTCGTCTCATCGTCGAAATGATAGACATAACCAGCCACCGCCGCAATGTTGACGAACAAGACGTAGAAGAGCGGGAAAATGCAGGCATAGTAGACATCGCGGTATTTTAGTTGACCCGGTTTGGAAAAGACGATGTAGTCAGTCAGACACAGCAGCGGCACGAGGGTGTGAACGGCAATGTTGTCGAAACTAAGGAGAAACCCCAACCCCAGATTCGGTGCCAGCAGCCCCCAAAAGACCACCAAGGTCACCAACAGGTCAATAGTCACCACCATCGTCAGCCGCCGGAGATAACTAGCCTCCCCACGCGGGCCCTGACGCAGCCCCCGAATCGTCGCAACAACCAAGATCGTGAATAGGATGATGGCGAGAAGATTGGACTGGATCGTATAGAACATCAAAGCCCGGGGGCTAAAGGTCCCCCGAAATAGCCCAACCTGTCGGCCTAAGGCAACGGCGGCCACCAGCAGCGCTCCCACCCGAAAGGCCAGCGCTAGTCGACGATCCTGAACCACGACCACCCCTTTCTCAAGGACCATACTAGTGGGATTCACCGCTGGTTTGAGGGATATCGGTCTGGGAGGTAAAGCCGGGGGTCTCGCGGGGGGTGGAGGCGAGGCGGGGGAGGTCGGCTTCGGTCGCTGGTTCGGCGGCGGCGAGGTTGAGGACCAGCGTCTTGGCCTTGACTACGTGGGGAATCGGCGCTGACGGGGAGGCCATCCGGACTAGGCCGCGACGGCGGGCTAACCAGTCAATAATCAAAGCGAGGACGACTTGGACCGCCAGATAGAGCATTAACGCGGGCGAGCCGGTCAGACCATCACTGCTATCGATCATCGCCGCGAGGTCCGAGAATGGCAGGAACCACATCTCCACCACATTTACGGTGATATGCAAGGCAACACTGGCCTCCAATCCACCGGTGCGATAACACAGCCACCACAGGACCAGGCCCAAACCGAAATAGTAAAGATTGGACCAAAGGTCTGACACGTAGTGGGCCCACATGAACAGCCCCGATGACACCAGGGCGGAGAAGATCAGTCCCACCGACCGTACGGGAATAAGGGCGCTGATCAGCCTCGGCATGAGAGCGCGCCACAGGTATTCCTCCCCCGCTGACTGAAGAGGGGTCGTCAGCAGGATCACCACGATCATAAACCCGGTATAGGGCCAGATTGCCAGGTCATTCAGATCGACATTGCTTGGCCCAAGGGTCAATATCTCGCCGACCTTCATTGCTAGGTAACCGAAAGCGAAGATCCCTAGGGTTGTTCCGAACCACTTCCAGCGAAAGCGCCCCACCACCGAGGACAACCAGCCGAAACCCTGTTTATAGAACAGCCAGGCGACAACGACCGCCACGGGGATAGAGGCGGCGGAAAAAAGGTTGTAGATCAAGAACTCCGCTGGTAGCAGAATCTCGGGAGAATCAATTGCCTCTCGGCGAGTAAAAACCACTAGGAAGTAGGTAATTACGTCGATGAAACCGCTAACGATGGTAAGCGACAACCACAAGCCCGCACTAACCAGGATCGCGATGTAAGCCCATGTCAATGTCCGGGTTGGAACCGCGAAGAACCCAAAGTAATCTTTTAGCTGGGTTGGTAGGTTGGGCTCGTTTTGTGGCGGTTTTCCCAAGATGATCGGGGACGGTGGCCCGGGTTGTGGAGCGTGATAGTTCTGATTCCCCATGGCGGACATACTAGCCTGGTTCAAGGCCTTTTCCTAGATATCGACCACCGAGGTAGACCAGGTGGGAGGCGACCAGGAAGACCCCCAGCAGGCTGACTAGGTATTGCAAGGCGGTCCAACCGAGGAGATCGAAGTCGAGGAAGAAGTAGGGGAAGCGGACGGTGGTGTCGGCGATTAGGTAGTAGACGCGACCGGATAAGGCGACGCCGACCACACCAGTGAGATAGCTGAGAGGGAAGATGCAGGCGTAGTAGACATCGCGATACTTCACTTGGCCAGCCGAGGAGAAGAGCAGGAAATCGGCGAGGGGGGCTAAGGGGGTGACGGTATGTACGAGGAGGTTTTCGATTCCCAGCAGGTAGGAGGCGTTAGCCAGCGGTGCCAACAAAGTCCAGAACACCACTAGAGTCACCAGCAGGTCAACACTGACGACCATCACCAGCCGCGAACACCACGGTGGGTCCCTCGGACGCCCAACCCGCCGCCCATACACCGTACGCACCGTTAAAATCGCAAATAAGACCACCGCCAGCAGATTCGACTGCGCCGTGTAGGACATAAACGATCGCAAACTAAGCAAACCCTCAAACAAGCTGACCTGCAGCGCAAGACCCACCATGGTGACCACCAAAGCACTCACCCGAAAACCCAAGACCAATCGACGATTCCGATTCATGACAACCTCGCC
>JAIRKB010000302.1 GCA_031260385.1 Propionibacteriaceae bacterium
CGCGCCTCCAGTTGCCAGCCAAGGGGCGATTCCGCTGCGACGCCTAGCCCCCGCTCCTTCCAAGGCGCTGGCCCCGGCCCCCAAAGAGCGCCTCTCCCGCTCCAAGTGGGCTTTCCCGACCTCAGCCACCCCAAATGATCGTACGCGGCAGATAGCGGCGCCCTCGCTAACCCGTACGGCCTGGGTTAGCCCCACCTCCCTAGCGAAAGCCCAAACCCGGCGTCCCCTCTCCAGTTTTCTCCCGACCAAGAAACCGGGAAAGGTCCGCGCCCCGGCCGTCGCCAAACCGCCGCGTCAACGTCGGGTAAAACCCGCCCCCTATCAGTCTTGGCCACCCCAACCCGGTTGGCCACCCCCTCAGCGGATCACACCGTTGAAAGACCGGATTAAGGCCCGCGTCTTCCCGAGCGTCATCGTGGTCGCGCTGGTCCTCGGCGCGATCAGCGGAGCCCTAGTTTGGCTGGGGAAAAACGATGTCCGCGATCCTGCTGAAGTGACGATTAACGGCACCGTCTACTCCACCGCTCTGACTGATCTATCCCTCAAAGGTCTCGGTCTTGATGATGACGATATCGCGCCGCTGAAGTATATGACCAAGTTGATCTCCCTAAACCTCGCTGACAATGAGATCACCGATTTGAGCGCTCTGTCTGGGCTGACCAAGTTGTGGTATCTGAACCTTAATAACAATGAGATCGAAGACCTCGATCCTTTGATGGAGGTTTCCAGCCTCTTTATCGTGTTGGTGCTGGGAAACCCGGTCGATAGTGACCAGGTCGCGGAGCTGAGGGAGACCTTACCCCACTGCCTTGTCCTCGCCTTCTGACCATCTCGGTCCAAGTTGACCCCGTTTGTCTTCACAACCATCAGTAATTGGTCAAACTTGGCTATGCTAGGTACGTGAAGGGCATTTCTTAACGAACGGGGGAAATCATGACCGAAACACCACTATCTGACTTTGGCGCCGCAGCAAACGCCGTTACAAACCCGGCGACGCCTCCGGCGGACCTCGCCGCGATCGCCCAACTCCATCCCCAACTAAGGGCCCAGGTAGCGGTTCATCCGTCCACCTACGACGGACTGTTGGACTGGCTTACCGCCCACGGTGACGACCAAGTGAAAGCCCTCGTTCAGTCGCGGCGTGCCCAGGCCTACGGCCCACCCCCGGCTCAACCGCCACCCGCTCAACCACCCCCGGCCCAACCGACACCCGCTCAACCGTCTCCGGTACAACCAACGATGGTGCTCCCCTCAACACCGAGTCCAGCCGCCTGGTCGCAGTCCACCCCACCGACTGGCGGGGCCTTCCCGGGGCCGGGTTATCCTCCAGCAGCTGGCTCCTACCCGGGGCCGGGCTATCCCCCGGCGGCTGGGGCCTACCCTGGGCCGGGCTATCCACCGGCAGCTGGCTCCCTCCCCGGGCCAGGCTATCCCCCGGCGGCGAAGCCTAGTGTGGCTGCGAAACTGAAGAAGCCCAAGGTGATCATCTCTGCGGTCGCCATCCTCGTCGTCGTCGCCCTCGTCATTGCCGGGATTAGCACCTCAGCTTTTGGCCTGATCGGCGGTGGCGCTCGCAGCGCCGAATCCGAGGCGAAGCAAGTCGTCAAAAAGGTTGAGGCACTGGTTAACTCCTTCAACGCCAAATCCGTACTATCGAACCCCTTGGCAAGTTTCGGCGACCTCAGCAAAGAGCTGGCACCCAGCGAAACCCGCTTGGGCGCTTCCGGCGGCTCTCTCGACCTGGTCGAGGCCTTGGGCATCAGTTCCGAGACTCTGGGCTGGCTCACCGACCTGGCCGGAGCCTTCACGGTGAAAACCAAGGACATTGCCGTCAACACCTTCTCGATTACCGACGATATCGCCTTAGCGCGTTTGACGGGTGGAACCCTGACGATCGAGGTCAACTCCGCCGCCTTGCGTACGGCCCTGAATAAGACTTCCGGAATCATTGATCAACAATTGGGTGCTACCGCCAAGGCCTATGGTTTCGACCTCAACCTCTATGCCTTCGGCTCGACGAGCCTCGGAGAGTCCTTGCTCTATGACATGCTTTACATGCCCAAGAACTGGGTCGATCAGTTGGTCAGTGAAGTCGAAGCGAGCTTCCCTCTGACCATTGATTTCGCCGCTGAGTGGCGGGATTGGCAGGACTGCCTCAAGTCGAAATATCAGGGAAGCTACAACCGCTGTGGTGGTGACTATTCAGATATTTCCAGCTTCATCCTGGTCAAAGAGCAGGGCAAATGGTATCTCTCCTGGATGCTCACCTCTAACTTCACCTCCTTCGACCTCGACGTCAACGCTTCAATCAAAGATTGGGTCCAAGCTAACTGGGATGACCTGGAAATCGGCTGGGACTCCACCTTCGACGAGTGGCAGAAGCAGAACTGTGCAATCTCGGACGAACTGGCAAGCAAGCTCAACGTCGTCCCCGCCACCAATAAATCACCCCTCGAGGCCGCTAATGCCATGGTCCGTGCCCTACAGTCCGGCGATCAGCGGGCGGTCCTCGCTCAGTTGCCACTAGCGGAACGCCGTTATGCGGCCATGAGTGGCACACTCAATGACTTCGAGGCGACCATCGCTGGCAACTCTGGTGGCAACCCCACCTTCTCCTTAATCAACCAGAAAGGCGACTGGGCGACCCTCAAAATCGTTGACCTACGAGTGACCGAACCCGGCCGCTACGGTGCCGACATCGGGATTAGCGATGGGACCTGCTACCACACCTATCCTGGCTCGGATATTTACTGCCTCACCGAGGAACTGAACAAGATCGACACCGACCAGCTCAACGAGCTCTTCGATCCCAACAACAAGGTCTGGTCCGACCTCGGCATTGATCCCCAGGTTCTAACCACCAAGATCAAGCTAGCAATCCGTACGGCCACCGACGCCATCGACCCCGAAGCCATCGGCGTCGTCGCCATCAAAGAGTCCAACAGCTGGCATATCTCCGCCTCCGCCACCAGCTCCCAACTCCTCAACCAGCTAACAACCGCCCTCTTCGAAGGCCTCAAAGCCGCCCGAAAGTAGATTTGCCTAGCTGATTGTGCAGAGTTAGGCCGCATGATTCGGCTTAACTCTGCGCAATCAGCAGT
>JAIRKB010000312.1 GCA_031260385.1 Propionibacteriaceae bacterium
AAGACCGCCGCGACGAAGGCTTTCAACCCGGGCATGATGCCCATTAAGGGGTTGATGGAGTTGTAGTACACCCCGACCAAGACCCCGGCGGCACCAGCGAGGGCCGAGCCGAGGGCAAAGGTAAAGGAGATGGTGTTGTCAACGTTGATCCCCATTAGCCGAGCGGCGTCGGCGTCTTGGGAAACCGCTCGCATCGCCTTGCCGATCCGGGTCTGTTTGACAATGAACTGAAGGAGAACCATCAAGGTGACGGAAACAGCGATGATCACTAACTGCAGAACCTTGATCCGGACTTCGCCGACATAGAAGGAGGCGGCTAAGTAGCTGGGCAGTGGCGGATAGGCCCGCACATTCGCCCCGACGAAATACATCATCGTATATTCCAAAACCAAGGAGACGCCGATCGCTGTGATCAGCAAGGTTATTCGTGGCGAGTTGCGCAACGGTCGGTAGGCGACCCGCTCGATGATCACCCCCAAGGCCGCACATAACGCCATCGCAATAATCAGGGATTCGAAGAAACCTAATCGCAAGGTCGTCATGCAGAAAAAGCCCACAAAGGCCCCGATCATATAGACATCACCGTGAGCAAAGTTGATCAACTGGATGATGCCGTAGACCATGGTGTATCCCAGCGCGATCAGCGCATAGATACTGCCCAGCGAGAGACCGTTGATGAGCTGCTGTAAGACGTCTGCCATTCTCACCTCCGGGTGAAATCCTAGTGGTAAAACCCTAAGTAAAAAACATCGAGCGAGTGGTTCCCCACTCGCTCGATGCGATTTTAACTAAATCAGTGATTTTTACCTAACCACAATCGATTAGGATGATATCTTCTCGCTCGAAGACTGCTCGCCATTGGTCAGCGTGATCACGACGATATCCTTGATCGGGTTGTGGTTCTCATCGATCGACAAGGTGCCGGTCACAGCCGGGAAGTCCTTGGTCTCGGCGAGAGCGTTCTTAACGGCTTCACCAGTCAGTTCGGTGGCCCGCCCAATGGCATCCATAACCAGCATGGCGGTGTCATAACCGAGAGCATGGAAGGCATTCGGATCCTTGCCGTACATCGCGTTGAAGTCGGCGATGAACTTGGTCACCATTGGGTCCTGGTCAAGCGAGGAGTAATGGTTGGTGAAGTAGACGTCGTTCAGCGCGTCAGGACCGGCGGTCTCCAGCAGTTCAGGAGCGTCGAAACCATCAGCACCCATGATCGGGGCAGTGATCCCGAGTTCACGAGCGGCCTTGATAATCAGGGCGGCTTCGGTGTAGTAACCCGGCAGATAGATCGCGTCGAACTGCAGGCCACGAGCCCTGGTCAGGATGGCGTCAAAGTTGACATCGCCATCAGCATAGGCTTCTTCGCCAACGATGGTGCCACCAGCGGCCGTGAAGGTCGCCTTGAAGTTCTCGGCGAGGCCCTTGGCATAGTCAGAGGAGATGGAGCCAATGATCAACACGGACTGCGCACCCAAGGTCTTGGAAGCATAGTTCGCCATGGCGGTGCCCTGGAAGGAGTCGTTGAAGCAGGTCCGGAAGGCATACTCCTGAACCACATCTTTAAGGACGGTCACTTCGTCAGCGGTGGCGGAACCGGAGATCACCGGAACCTTGTTCTCATTGGCAACCGGGATGGTGGCCATAAAACGCCCGGAGGTGGCTGGACCGAGGACGGCAATCACCTTGTCGCTCGTCATCAGCTTTTCCGCAAGCGTGGTGGCTTCAGAGGCCTCAGACTTGTTGTCGTACTTGACAATTTGGACCTGCTTGCCATTAATACCGCCAGCGGCGTTAACTTCCGCAACGGCCATTTCAATACCCAACAGGGAGGCTTCGCCATAGGCGGCGACGCCACCGGTGAGTTCGTAGTTCACACCGATCTTGATAACGTCGGCGGCGGTGCCCCCTCCACACCCGGTGAGCACGGAGATGCCCACGGCTGCGGCAAAGAGCCCAACAATGATTCGCTTCATATTCTGCTTCCTCAGCTTTTTCGACACTCCCATCGGCCTCGATGAGAGGACGGCCTACCCATTCGCCGTCGGGGCTATGGTAGCTCACCGCGCCTCGGCGCCGTGAGGCCGCTTACCAGGAAAATGCCAATTTTGGGCTAATTGGGCCAACCTTCGGCAGCGCTTTCGCCGGTAAAGCCCGTAATCGCCTCCCGGTCAGATGTAACAATACTGTGACCTTGTGACGTCCAAATAGTGAGACTTTCCTGCTCTCCAGGTGGGTTTGTCCAAACCGAGTGTTCTGGAACCGCCAGGGGGTTCGGGGGTGAAATAATATCCGCTATGCGCGTTTTCAACTTTTCCGCTGGTCCAGCCATGCTTCCGCTTGAGGTTCTTGCCACCGCTCAGAGCGAGTTGACCGATTGGCGTTCCGGGATGTCCGTGATGGAGGTCTCCCATCGGGGCAAGGATTTCGTGGCTTGTGCAGCCCGCGCCGAAGCCGGACTGCGTGAGGTCCTCGGCATTCCTGAGTCCTACAAGGTGCTCTTTCTCACCGGCGGTGCCTCCGGTCAGTTTGACATTATCCCGATGAACCTAACGGCGCCTGGTGAGGTCGTCGATTTCATTAACACTGGGCAGTGGTCAACCAAGGCGATCGCGGGCTCAAAGCGTCAAGGTCTGGCAGTTAACGTCATCGCTGACGAGGCCGCTAGCGGTTATACAACGACCCCAGCACCCGGAAGCTTTGCGGTCACCCCGGGAGCGAAATACCTCCACTACACGCCTAATGAAACGATCGGTGGGGTCGAGTTCGGCTACCTGCCGACCGCCGAGGCGCCCCTAGTCGCGGACTTCTCCTCGACGATCCTGTCCCGGCCTATCGATGTCTCGCAGTTCGGCGTGATCTACGCTGGTGCCCAGAAGAATATGGGACCTTCAGGCTTGACGGTGGTGATTGTCCGCGAAGACCTACTTGGTCAAGCTCGTCCCACCACCCCAGAGGTTCTCAACTGGACGGTGCAAGCCAAGAACGACTCGATGCTGAACACGCCTCCAACCTTCGGGATCTATCTGCTTGGGTTGATCGTTGAGTGGGTGCAGGCGAACGGTGGCTTGGCCGCTATGGGAGCCCGCAACCAGGCTAAAGCCCAAGCCCTCTATGCCGCGATCGATAACTCCGAGTTCTATTCCAACCCGGTTGCCCCTTCGGCACGGTCCTGGATGAACGTGCCCTTCTTGTTGGCCAATCCGGAACTAGATGGTGCCTTCCTAGCCGGTGCCAACCAAGCGGGGCTAACGAACCTTGAAGGCCACCGTAGTGTTGGGGGTATGCGCGCCAGTATTTACAACGCCATGCCCATCGAGGGCGTCCAAGCGCTCATTGACTATATGACCGCATTTGCGGCCGAAAACGGGTAACCAGGAGGATGAAATGACTTACAAAATCAAGACCCTTAACTCAATTAGCAGTGTTGGCCTCGGTCGGCTGCCAAAAGATTCGTATGTCGTCGGCTCTGAACTCGAAGACCCGGATGCGCTGATTCTGCGTTCCGCAAATCTCCATGAGGTGGCGATTCCCGACTCGGTCCTAGCGGTTGCCCGCGCCGGAGCCGGGACTAACAACATCCCGATTGCCGACTACTCCGCTCGGGGAATCCCGGTGTTCAACACCCCCGGGGCCAATGCTAATGCTGTCAAAGAGCTGGTCATCGCCGCCTTGTTCCTAGCGGCGCGCAATATCATCCCCGCGGCCTCCTTCGCTCATCGCTTGACTGGTGACGCTCCATCGATGGATAAGGCCGTCGAAGCGGGCAAGAAGGCCTACGTCGGCTTCGAGTTGCCCGGGAAAGTCCTTGGGGTGATTGGTTTGGGCGCTATCGGGGTCGAGGTTGCCAACGCCGCCGCCGCCCTCGGCATGCGCGTGCTCGGCTACGATCCGTCGATTACCGTCCAACATGCCTGGAAACTGTCGAGCCAGGTCGAGCATGTCACCAAGCTGGATCAGCTTTTCCGGCGCGCCGATATCGTCACCATCCACGTGCCCTTACTAGAGGAAACCCGGGGCATGATTGGGGCCGAACGGTTAGCTCAGTTGCGTAAATCCGCCATCTTGCTGAACTTCTCCCGCGCACCAGTCGTTGACGAAGCGGCAGTGGTCGAGGCCCTAGAGTCCGGTCGGTTGCGCGGCTATATCTGCGACTTCCCGTCCCCGGACCTTAACCGACGCGACCGGGTCGTCACTCTCCCCCACCTTGGCGCTTCCACCGGCGAAGCCGAAGAGAACTGCGCCCAGATGGCCGTCGACGAACTACGGGCCTTCTTGGAGGATGGTACGATCCTAAACTCGGTCAACTTCCCCAATGCCGAACTCGTTCGCAACCCCGGCACCTCCCGGATCGCGATCGCTAACAGCAACGTGCCAAATATGGTCGGTCAAATCTCGACCCTGCTTGCTACCGCTGGGCTAAATATCTCCGACCTGCTTAACAAGTCGCGCGGCGACCTCGCCTACACAATCGTCGACGTCGAAGGCAAGCTGCCGGAGTCTGTCATCGCCCAAATCCGCTCCATCCCCGGCGTCCTAAACGCCCGAGTGATCTAGGGCTAAAATAGAAAGACCATATTGAAAGGGGAAGCCATGTCGGAATCTAGGACCTATAACCTTGGCACGGTGACTATTGAGCAGCTTGGGCAAGCGGTTGAGGCCTTTTTGCGCGGGCAGAACTCGATGCAGGTTGAGGGGTTGCATGGGTCGGGGGGCTATATGGTCCAAGCGCGCCAGAACTCTGGGGAGTGGCGGAAGTTTGTCGGGCTTGACAAGGCCGTCCAGGTGAGGATCCTGCCGAGTGGGGATCGTTCGGTGGTCGTTAGTGTTGGTGAAGGTAAGTGGGTTGACAAGCTTGGGGTCGGGGCAGTTGGGGCGCTGTTTTTTGCGCCACTGATGATCGTCGCTGGTGCCGGAGCAGTCCTACAGGTCAAACTGACCAAGGATGTCCTCAACCATGTTGAGAACTACTTGATCATGAATGGTGGGAACTAGTTACATCCTCTGCGTTACTTCGCTGGTTCAGACTATGTGCTAGCCAGCGGACAACCAGGTATATCCGCTCTTCAGATTCCAGCGGGTTATTTCGATAGTCAGATCTGTTCGTGCCAGGGCTCGTACCCCTGCTGATGTGTCTCAAACCGAAAGCCAACTGCCTAAACCTAGTAATGGTTGAAGCCCAGCGAAGCTACGGAAGAACACTTAAGACCGCGGGGTCTGGGGCGCCGGTCTGCGCCCCAGCAAACCAACCCCCACCCGAGAACTCAAAACCGAACCAGGTTACCCCCTGATCGTGACAAGGATTGGTCTTCATCTAAAGCTGCCGGACACCGATCAAGTAGATAATACGGTCTGCGTTTGACCCCTAGTCTCAGTTCGTAGTGATCTTAAGACATTAACGTAACCATTTCGGATCGCACGACGAGTATGGCTGAAGATCACCCCAAAATCGCTGGGGAAACCAACATCTTCAGCCATTAGCGAAAGGCCCCCTCGTTTGGGTGCGATATTGGCTGAAGATAACCATCGTCTAACCTGGTTTACTCGTACGGATGGTCCTAGGTAGTCTCTCTGGGTGGGTTTTCCACCAAGTTACAGCGTCTTGATTGCGGAAGTTTTGAAGTAATGGGGTTGATTAGGGGAACAGGTTTGGTTTTCGGGTTCTGGTTGGTTTGCTGGGGTGGAGACCGCCACCCCAGACCCCGCGGTTTTGATAGTTCTTCCGCAGCTTTCTAGTGCGTAGGTGAACCACAAAGGTTAGCCGATAAGGAGGCTTTTTCCGGTTTACCGGGGTGGGGTTGAGTTTAGGCGGAGGCTAGTTATGAAGTTCCTCTAGCGTGTTACGTCTCACTGGAGTCCAATGCCCCCTTTAACACCCGCGTTTTCCATTAGCGTGATCAGGACGACACCTGGCGCCACCTAGCGCAAATCCGAAGAGCCGGTATATCGCTGGGCCGACGGTAGCGACGAGAACTACTGAGGCTAGGACATCCGTGAGGTAATGAGCCCCCACGTACATCCGTGCAAAGGCCGTCGCGGCCACCACCAGTATCCCAAAGGAAGCGGCTAGCCACCGGTGAAGGCGGCGAGTGGAAACCAGATACAGCGTGAGCATCAGCGCTGCCGCCATGACGGTATGCCCACTAGGAAAACTCGACGATGATTCGCCAAGCGTGCCGGGAACCACATATGGCAAAGGAGCGGGGCGGGGGCGCTGGATCACCATCTTGATGAGATTAACCGGAGCATAGATCGCCCCCGCCGTCAGGCCGATAAATACGGCCTGACCAACTCGCCTAGTGGTGATCGCGATGATGATCACCACGCCGACGACAATCACCAAAGAGCCTAAAGGGGCGAAAGCGCGATTAAACACTAGGGTGGCGTAATCGAGATACCCCTGATGGGCGGAGTTTAGCCCCACCAGTAAGCCCTGATCCCATACCGAAATCGCGCTCTGGTGGCGAATCAGGAACCCGAAACCCAACACGCCGATCAGCCCCAAGACTGCTGCGACAAGGGTGCCGAGGGTATTTCTCACCCCTGGAATCGTGTTTTTAGCCATGGCGATCTCCTGTAACAATGATTTTTTCCACAACGCGGCGTTAAGTAATTCTACTTAATGCCCTGGTTCTGGTAGCGTAGGCGGCGTCCCCCCAAGGAGCATCGCGACTTATTGTCCCCCCGGTAGTCGTAGTTATTTTCTAATGAGTTGGCGATCGCTTTATCCTATGTTTTTTATTATTTTGGAAAGCATACTATTCCAGTGATGATTCTGATATCACTAAGAAGCATTGCTTGGGGGCAGGTGCGGTGTGTCTAGGCGCCCGCAATTCATCTGTGGTCGAGAGAGGAATCCCCCCCAATGGCAATACTGGGCCCCAACCGTAATGAAGAGCTAACCTACGACCAAATCAGCAAAGGACGCCGCTGGTTCTTGCTAATTTTGGCGAGCATCGGCTCCTCTATCATCTACGCCCCCGCCTATCTCAAGGCGGTTTTTTATGATCCGCTCGTAAAAGCCCTCGGTGTCACGAACGAACAGCTTGGCGCGGTCTTCTCTGCTTATGCCATCACGGCGCTGGTGTTCTATCTGCCGTCTGGAATCATCGCTGACAAGGTACGAATGCGGACCTTATCCTCAGTTGGCTTCCTGTCAACGGCGGTATTGACTGCGGTTTACGCCCTGTTGCCCAACCTGATGTTGCTCTATATCGTCTTCGTGGCGATGGGCGTCACGACGATCTTCATTTGGTGGGGCGTGCGCTACAAGTTGGTGCGTCTCGTCTCCAAAGAAGATGAATACCCCAAGCGAATCGGGCTGTCCTACGGTATCTACGGTCTCGCGGGCCTGCTAATCGGCCTAATCTCGACCGGGATCGTCTATCTGGTCGGTGAAAACCTCGGTCTCGGCGTGTCGCTCTATCTGTGGTTCCTCGCGGTGGTCATCGCCATCCTTGGCATCCTCTCCTGGCTCTACATCCCGAAATTCGCCGGTGAGATCAAACCCCAAGATGGCTTCAACCTCAACGAGTTCGGCCAGGCCCTGCGCAACCCCGTGGTCTGGATCGCTGCCTTATCGCTCTTCTTCGTCTACTTCTTCTACACCGGTGTCACCTACACCACGCCATACCTCACG
>JAIRKB010000292.1 GCA_031260385.1 Propionibacteriaceae bacterium
GGGTTGGATCAACGATTTGGCCATCCATCCAGATCATATAGTGATTGTGACAGCCCGTAGAGGCGCCAGTAGACCCGACTAGCGCGACTGGTTGGCCTTGCTCCACCTGGGAGCCGGGCTTCACCAGAGACCCGGAGACGTGATTATTGCTGACAACGACATGTTTGCCATCGATAACGCCATGGTCTATGACGAGGCGATTGCCATAGCTCCCTGCCCAGAAATAGTCCATGACATAGCCGTTAGCCGCCGAGTTAATCACCGAGCCGCACGGGGACGCCATGTCATAGCCATCATGGAAGGATAGCCCGCGTCCGAAGGGATCGATTCGCGGCCCATAGGGGGAAGTTTCAATAAACGAGTTCTGAACGGGCTTCAGCGACAGTGATGGATTGGGGATCAATTCCTCTGGATTAACCACCCCAGCCCCCGCAGCGTTGTAGCCGAATAACCCACCGGCCACGGTCAGTCCTCGCATGGAATTCAACAGGGCGGAAACCTGCACGACCTTGACGAGTGCCTCTTCGTCTAAGGTGGCGATTTCGATCTGCTCTGCTTCAATTATCGTGATGGCGGCCTGCTCGCTTCTCATCATGTCTTCTAGACTCGACTGCTCGAGTCGCAGACTGGTGAGTAAGCTACTAGCGGTATCCGTCACCTGTTGTAGAACCGTAAGCCGGTTGAGCGTCTCGGATGTCGAGCCGTTCATCATTAGCACAACAGTGGTATTAACCCCAGAATCCTGATACCGCTGAAGCGCAATCCGGTTAAGCTGTGCCTCACGTACCGCCAACTGAGCCTTCTGATCTTCGATCAGGGCTCGGGTCAGCTCGACTCGCTCGTTGGCAACCCGAAGTCTTTCTTCAGCGATCACCTTTCGGTTAGCGATATCGCGCTGTTCCTCTTCTAATTTCAACAGTTCCTGCCGCAGTTCGGCTGCGGTGTAGTTTGCGTAATGCTTACTCTCACCACCACCGGGGTCGGCCTGGGCGATTGGTATTCCCAGTGATATCACAACCGCTGCGCTGATTGCCGCTATCGTGACCCACACCGACTTCGTTGCCATACTGCACCCTTCCCCCCATGGACCTCGTCTTAGAGGAGCCATGGACGTCTCCATTAAGAAATCCTAAGGAGTCCTCAGAATGCCTGTCAAATGTGATCTCATTTACTGGGAATAATTTGATATTAGTGCTTGTCAATGGCTATCAGTTTTTTATCAGCCAAGGGCCTTCTTGACAACCTCACGCCCCCATGCAGCAAGATGTTTTTCCCTGTCGGCCCGAGTTTTGCGTTCCAGTCGTGCGACAATGACCTCCAAACCTGAGACCTTGCCCGCTAGGGCCTGATCTAGTTCGGCGGGGGCGGAGACACTGGTTACCGGAAGATTGAAACCCTGAACGACTCTCAGTAAATCCACATCGATCGGTACGGCGAAGAGCCGGTCAAACCAGTCAGCTAGGTCACCGATCTGCGCCCGGGAGGCGCCGTACTCGAGGACAGAAAACAATGACCCACCGCCATCATCGGCGATCACCAGACGAAGGTTCGGCACCGGCTCCCCCACCGGATGGACCAGGGAGCCAATGTCATGGAGGGTGCTGAGATCACCCAACAGGGCCACCACCGGACGACCCAACCCGGTCGCCACCCCGGCCGCGCTAGCGATCGTGCCATCAATCCCCGCCAAACCGCGATTAGCATAAATCGGCGGCGGATTGGAGGCGATCGGCGCCAGGTCAGCATCGCGGATCGGATTGGAAGCGCCCAAGAAGACCGCTTCCGCTTCACCCACACTCGCCAAGACCCGCGCCGCCACCGCTTCGCCAGTCCAAGGCGGCAAGGCGACCAGGCGGCTGCGCAAGCTGCGATCGGCCTGCACCCAGGAGGCCATCCACCGGGCATCCCCCATATCCAGTCGTACGCCAGGGACAACCCGACTAACCGCCCAACCCGGATCCGGCCATTGCCCAGAGGAGTCCACGGCGATGATCTCTAAGTCCTGGCGAGCCAGCAGAGTCTCGACCGGACGCGATAGGGTCGGATGTCCGACGACGATCACCCGCTCGATTTGGGGGGAAAACCCGCCTAACAGATGACGGTAAAGACTGATCGCTGCCCCACCGCAACGGGCATTCGAAGAGGGTTCGGCTAGCAGCGGGATCTGAACCCGCGCCGCTTCGGTGGCCCAGCTTCGTCCCTGATCGGGCGGCAGATCACCAGCAATGATGACCGTCCGGGGGCCCGGATCGAGCCGGATTGAACGCCCCTGGGGGGCGGGTTCGACCTGGAAGGCCCCACCTGGGGGCAACTGCCCCGGATCGCCAATCAGGGGCGGAGTCAATTCGATATTGACCTGGACCGGCCCGGGACAGTGAGTGAGGCGACCCTCAGCGGTCACGACGACCCGGCGGATCAGGGAACGCCAAGCCTCCGGCGCTAGATCGGCCGCGGCGATCCGCGCTACCAGTAGCGGGATCGTCCCAAAGATCCCCACCTGATTGGCGGTCTGGTTGGCACCGGTCCCCACTAAGGTGGCCGGGCGGTCAGCGGTCAAGGCGATTAGCGGAATCCTCCCAAAGCGCGCTTCCGCCAAGCTTGGTGCCAGATTAGCCACCGCCGTACCAGAGGTGGTGATGATCGCCACAGCGTGCCCACTAGCTTTGGCGATGCCGAGCGCGAAGAACCCCGCTGAGCGCTCGTCCAGGCGGACGTGGAGACGGAGTCGGGCTTCTTGGTCGAGGCGAGCAGCCGCATAAGCTAAAGGCGCGCTGCGTGAACCCGGGCAGACCACCACATCGCGCACCCCGAGGGCCGCTAACTCATCAAGCACGATCGCTGCGGCCAGGATTGACGGTGGCGGCGCTGCCGCGAAAAGATCATCCATCCAGGCCTCCTAAAACTTGTTCGCACTGGGCCAATCGAGCCTGCCAAGCCTCAGCACTAGCCTGGTCGGCTCGTAGGGCCATCATACGACAAGGGTCCACTTGAATCGTACGGACGGCAATCTCGCCATTGACCGCCACCAGCGGGTCGGCAGTCACATCCATCGCCAAGAGCGAGGCGGTGTTCAACCCGCAAGCATAAGGTAACTCCGGTAGAGCCGCCGCCAGCGCGATCCCCGCTTGAAGACCAATGGAAGTCTCGAGGGCCGAGGACACCACGACCTCGAGACCAAGGCTCTCGGCGAGTCGCAGACAGGATAAAACACCGCCGAGTGGCTGGACCTTGAGCACAGCGATATCGGCCGCCTCTAGGCGCTTCACCAGGTAAGGATCTTCGACTCGTCGAATCGACTCATCGGCTGCTATCCGTACCGAGGAAAGCTTACGCAAGCGCGCAAGATCGGTGACATCACGGCAAGGCTGCTCGGCATACTCCAAGTCGAAGCGCGACAACTGGCGTAGCGCCTGGGTGGCCTGATCGAGAGTCCAAGCGCCATTGGCGTCAATCCGGACCCGACCTTGGGGGCCGAGGGCATCGCGGACCGCTTCGACGCGCGCCAGATCATCGGCGAGAGTCTGGCCGACTTCGGCGACCTTGACCTTGGCAGTGGTACAGCCCGCCTCACGGGCGAGACGGTGAGCGGTGGCGGGGTCGGTGGCCGGAATCGTCGAGTTGACCGGAATCGATTGGCGTAGGGGGGGTGGAAAACCGTGATCGGCGGCCTCGCGGGCCGCTTGTAGCCAGCGGGCCGCTTCCGGGGGATCATAGTCAAGAAAAGGGCTCCACTCCGCCCAACCAGCCTCACCGCGAAAGAGCAGGCCTTGGCGTTGCTGGATCCCCCTGAATCGCAAGGGCATCGGGATAGCGTAGACGAAGGGGTCGCTCAGCGTGGTCTCAGACATAGGGCAACCAGACCCAGCCGACGAAGAGGCCGAAGGCGCAGACCAACTCGGCGATCCCCGTCCACTTGAGGACGGCAACTAGTTTCGTTCCCTGAGCGCCCCTAGCGACTAGGACGACCGGCCAGATCGCCAGGGCCACGCCGACTAGGCCGATCAAGGCGCCTCGGGAGGTCCAGGCGGCTAGAGCACAGATGGCGGCGGTGGCGAGGCTGATCAGACCGACATAGAGGCCCCGCGTTGCCCGGTCACCAAGACGGACAGCTAAGGTTCGTTTGTTGGAGGCCTCGTCGCCAAGGCGATCACGGAGATTATTAGCCACCAGGATAGCGGTAGCGAAAGCGCCCATCGCCGTGGCCGCAAGCAAGGCTGGACCCCAACTCAGGTAGCGGAAGGCGAGGGATTGCGGGGGCGCCAAAATATACCACTGGGCCCGCTGGAAGTAGTAGGCCAGAAGCACCAGGGTGGTGCCAAGGGTGGCGACTAGGCCGAAGAAGACGAAAACGAAGACCTCGCCGAGCCCGGCATAGCCATACGGTCGCTTGCCCCCGGTGTAGAACCACGCCGCCGCCGCACAGGCCCCACCGACTAGCACCATGATCCAGGCCCCCGAGGTTATCACCGCAATCAGACCAGCGGCACCAGCAATCGCGAAACTCAGGTAGGCGGCCCGCTTGACCGCTCTCGGGGAGGCGGCCCCCGAGCCGACGAGGCGCTGCGGGCCGACCCGGGTGTCATCAGTGCCCCGGATCCCATCAGCATAGTCGTTGGCGTAATTACTGCCGATCTGGAAGCCGAGGGCGACGATCAAGCAGAGCCCCGGTGCGAGTAGGGGAAAAGACTGGTCGGTTAGCCCGGCGAGCCTCCCCCGGGTTTGGTACCACGCCAGGGCGGTGCCGGTGATCACCGGGGCGATTGAGGCGGCGAGGGTCCGCAGGCGAGCCCCCTCGATCCATTCAGTCAAGCTCGCCATTATTCCTCCAGCGCTCGGTCAGGGATGTACGGTCAATCTTGCCAGATGCCAGGCGGGGCAAACGATCAAGCGCCAAAAAACCCCGGGGACGAGCCGCCGAATCAACGATCTCGGCTAGGGAATCGTTAATGGTGGGCCAACTCGGGCCCGTCGAAGCCACCACAATCCGCGACCCCCAAATCGGGTCCGGAACCGCGAAGACGGCAACTTGGTCACCAAAGAACTGGTCTGCAAGCCCCTGGAGTCCTGCCAGATCGACGCTGACCCCGCCAGACTTAACCACTTCGTCGATACGCCCCAGGACGTGCAATCGACCCTCGACCAGCACCCCGCGATCATTGGTGTAGAAGGTCGACCCCTGTCGCACTGCGGCGCTCAAATCAGGCTCGCCGACATATCCGTCAAAGAGGGTTGGTGTTGTCAGGCCGATCCGGGAATCATCGTCTAGATTGATGGTCACACCCGGCAGGGGGAGCCCATCGTAGACGACTCCCCCGCAGGTCTCGGACATCCCATAGGTCGCGATCACCCTCACCCCGGCGGCGATCGCCCGGGCCTGGAGACCCTCATCAAGCCTAGCGCCCCCCACTAGAACCGCTTGAAAACCAGATAATTGACCAGTGAGGATCGGATCATCAAGACAGCGGTGAAGCTGGGCGGGGACCACCGAAAGATAGCCATCACTGTCGGGCAGGTCCGACAGATCCGGGGATACGGCCAAATAGGATCGCCCGCCGACCACGGCGCGTACGATCGTCATCAAGCCAGCGACATAGTGGGCCGGGAGCGGGTTAACCCAATCGGCTGGCCCCCCGAGACGCTCGTGGGTCATCTGGGCTGCCCGGATCAAGGCCCGACGAGACAACATGACCCACTTCGGGCGACCAGTGGAACCGGAGGTCGCAACGACCACCCCAGCAAAAGAGGGCGGCAGCGCTTCGTCAGGCCAGTCGTTGGCTTGCCTGGCGGGGTCCAGCCCACAGACCACCAGGTCCGCCCCGCCCACCAGCGCCGTCAGAGCCTCCACTAAGGCCTCTGGCGTAGCAGGGCAAATCAAACGATTAGTCACGGCCTCATTATGCCCAGTGGATCCGCCATCAACCAAGCCCTTGCAAGGCGGCGGGGCCAAGTGGGCTAAACTTAGCTTATGCGCGTGCTTCTTGTCCTGGCGCTATTGGCGATCCTGGTCTACACCGTTGTCCACGTTATTCAGTCGGACTCCAACGGTGTACGAGGGTTGCCCAAGACCTTGTGGTTGATCATTGTCCTGCTCGTACCAGGGATTGGATTGCTCGCCTGGTGGATATTTGGGCGACCGGTGGACACCCCCACCCCCCAACCCCCGGTTTTCCGTCGTCCGCCACCACCGGACGCGCCGGACGACGATGCCGATTTCCTGCGCTCCTTGTGAGGCGGCTCGCAACGCGATTTGACTCCGGTATTAGACTGGTATGAGTTTTCTAGAGTGTTAAAGTTCTTTTAAGTGTTTTGAGTATGATGATGATGATCGTTTGCCCCGCAGGTTGGTTGCCGTGAGCTCGATCTTTTCCTCTCTCTCAATCCCCAACTATCGTCGCTATTTCACTGGCAGCCTGTCGGGGAATATCGGCACTTGGATGTCGATCACCGCCAAGGCCTGGCTGGTTCAGATGGAACTGACCAACTCCTCCGCCACCACCCTAGGCTGGCTGACCACCGTGATGTTGCTCCCCCAGTTCCTCCTCCAACCGCTTGGCGGCATGCTGGCCGATCGTTTCCCGAAACGTCGCATTGCTCTGATTACCCAAACCCTGCTCTGCGCCTCAGCGGCGGTCCTATCGGTCTTCGTTTTGACTGGGCATATCCAGCTCTGGCTGGTCTTTGTACTAGCGGCTTGGGATGGCATGGTGACCGCCTTCGACAATCCGGCCCGGCAGGCCTTCGTCGCCGAGATTGTGCCTGCGAAGTCACTGACCAATGCCATCGGCCTGAACTCGTCATCTTGGAATGGGGCTCGCCTCTTCGGCCCCGCGGTCGCTGGCATCGTCATCGCGGCCTTGGGAACCGGGTGGGCTTTCGCAGTGAACGCCGCCTCCTTCCTGGTCATGATCGTGATGTTGCTCCGGATGAGGAACACCATCCCCCGGCCTCGTAAGTCTCCTAGTGGCTCCAAGGACTCGGGCGGTCTACTAGACGCCTGGCGCTCTATCCGTGACCGTCGTCACCTCAGCTTGCTCTTCTTCATCTGCTTCATGATGGGCACCTTCGGTTTGAATTACGGCATCACCAACCTCTTAATGGCCACCCAGACCTTCCAACGCGGGGCCGGGCAGTATGGCATCCTCGGCTCGATCATGGGGATTGGGTCCCTGGCGGGCGCCCTCTTTGCGGCGCGCCTAGACCGCCCCCGCTTGCGTTGGGTCTTAGCCTTCTTGCTCGCCTTCGTTTTCGCTCTCACGATCTCGGCCCTCAGCCCGAACTTCTGGTTCTTTGCCGTCAGCCAAGTCCCGATCGGATTATGCGCGATCTCGGTCCTGGTAATCGGCTCGGCGATTGTCCAAACCTCGGTCCCCGATAATCTCCGTGGTCGGATTACCGCTTTGTGGGGGGCGGCCACCCTTGGTCTAGCCCCCGGTGTCTCCCCCCTCCTCGGCTTGATCGGTGACCTACTCGGGGCGCGGGCCACGGTTTGGGTTGGTGCCGGCGCCATCGCCCTCACCTTCGCTGCCGTCGCCTGGTATCTCTTCATTAAACACCGCATCCGCGTCCATCGCGTCCACCGCCTCCACTTCCAGGTCGAATACCCAAGCCCGGACGCAGATGGGGTCAATCGTTTCGAACGGTGAGGGCCCAGTTGTCGGCGCCGACAGCGTAGGCCCCTTGCCAGTCATCTTTGGTGAACAGTAGGCCACCGGGAGCATCGGCGGTGATCTCCCAACCTAGACCAGGCAAGGTCACCCGCAGATAGTCTTCGACCAACTCGGCTTCTTCGATGACGCCAGCGGCGATTACCAGGTTCGGTTGGTCGGCGAAGAAGGTGATCAGTACGCCAGTTGGCAACCAGATGGCTTCCCCGATCGCATTGGTGAAACCGAGCCCAGCCAAGGAGGCACCTGTGGAGGGGGTGGTCAGCGTCGGTGGCTCCGGCGGATCATAGCCATCCCAAGCGGCGGAACAGCCCACTAAGGCCAGACAGCCGACCACAACCAGCGCTAGTCGTTTGCGCATGAGCCTCCGATCAATTACCAACCACCCAATTTCCGAGCACCCACGAGTTTACCGCCTCGACGTCGCCGCTAACCGGTAGGCTGTAGCGCAGTCCGCGTATGAGGAGGGAAATGTCGATTTTTAAGCTGCTTGGGGAGCCGGTGCCAGTGTT
>JAIRKB010000093.1 GCA_031260385.1 Propionibacteriaceae bacterium
CCGTGCCGACGGCCGAAGTCTACGCCGAACCGGTCGCCGAGCCGGTCGCTGAGCCGATCACCGCCCCGCAAGCGGCCTATCCGCCGCAAGGTCAGTTCCCACCGCAGGAACCGGCTTACCCACCGCAGGAACCGGCTTACCCACCCCAGGCACCGGCCTACCCACCACAAGGGCAGTACCCACCCCAAGACCCGGCCTATCCGCCACAGGCTCCGGCTTACCCGCCACAAGGGCAGTACCCACCCCAAGACCCGGCCTATCCGCCACAGGCTCCGGCTTACCCGCCACCAGGGCAGTACCCACCTCAAGGGCAGTTCCCACCCCAAGATCCCTACTACCAGCCAATGGGTGGCCCGGCCCAAGGCGGTTATCCGTCGATGGCAGCCCCGGTGAAGAAAAAGCGCACCGGCCTGATCCTGGCGATTGTCGGGATCCTCGTGCTCGCCCTGATTGGCGGTGGCATCGCTCTCGCCGTCGGGCTTGGGGGCAAGGCCCTCACCAATGCCGCTTCCGCTGATTTCTATACGGTCGGCAGCGACCAGGTTCCTTCGGTTAAGAAGGTTTTGGGTGAGGTCCGGCCGGTCATTGGCTATAGCAGCGAGACCACCAATGGCGATCACATCGTGACGACGACCTACAACGTTGTTGGTGACAAGACCTACGAGCTGTCAACCTATGCCGCTCATTTGATGGACTCCGTTGGTTTCATCGCCTTGGTCGACTGGGACTTCAGCCCATCATCCGGCTATGCCAAGTTTGGCAAGGAGTCTGTCACCGCTGGTCGCATCGTGACCGTCGAGATCGAATGGTCGAGTGCCAACTACAAGGTCACCGCCAAGCAATTTGTGGGCACGATCACGACTACTGATCCAACTGGTGATCCAACCGACGACCCCACCGATGATCCAACCGATGACCCAACGATGCCGCTAGGCAATCTCATCGTCCCACCAAACTGGACCCGTGACTGGGATGATCCCGAGCCGACCTGGACCCATGCGGTCTCGGGTATTATCTGGATCGAAGCCGAAGAGATGTACGGCACCTTGGCATCCCAGATTGAAGAATGGCGGGCGGCAATCAACTCCCGCTACCCAGACGCGAAGATCGAACCCACCACGGAGTTGATCCTAGACGGAAGAGCGGCCATCCAACTGGTCTTCCAGGGCATCGACGATGACGGCGATGATATGACTCGCTGGATTGTCGTAACCACCGACGGTGACACCTTGTGGACGATCCGGGTCAACATCGAAACCAAGGATCGCACCAAGCTCGCCGCCGAACTGGATGCGATGATCGCTTCCTTCTACGTCGAGTATTAACCTACAGAGAATCGCCAAAGTCTTGGCGGAACTTCTCGATCAGCTGTTGCGGCCAGTCACTGGTCGGCTCAAGGCGACCAAGGAAGAAACGTAGAACGCGCGGTTCCTGAACGAAGCGCAGGCCACCGATCAAATGACGGTGGTCATAGAGCCAGGCGATCCGGTCAACCGCATACTTAACCTGCGACATCGTGAAGACTCGGCGTGGCAAGGCCAAGCGGAGTAGTTCCATATCGGCGAGGTGATCGGAGCCGTCGGGATTACGATCCTCAGATATCGTCCCGCGCTCCATCCCGCGCACCCCACTACAGAGGTAGACGGCGGCGGCCAGAGCCCCAGCGCGGTATTCCTCACGCGGGATGTGATCGAGGACCTTCATAGCGTTGAGATGGCAACCTAGCCCCCCAGCGGGGGTGATGATCGGGATGCCGCGTTTGGTGAGTTCATCAGCCATGTGAGCGATGAATAGGGGCCCTTGGGAGATCATGTCCTCCTCCATGGTCTCGTCGAGACCAATCGTGATCGCTTCCATTTCGCGCACCGACATGCCGCCATAGGTCATGAAACCCTCGTAGAGCGGGATCCACTCCTTCATCGCCTCGTAAAGATCCTCACGGTTAGTGATAATCCCGCCGCCGCGCGCAAAACCGAGTTTGCGGGCTGAGAAGTAGATCAGATCGTAGAGCCCCATCATCTCCGCGGTGATCTTGGCAATCGGGGTGTCGGCATATTCGGCTTCGCGGACCTTGATGAAGTAAAGATTGTCCGCCAGAAGCGAGGCGTCGAGCACGCTCATAATGCCAAACTGGCGGCAGATCGCGGTCACATCGCGCATATTCTGCATCGAGACCGGCTGGCCACCGATCAGATTGGTCCCGGCCTCCATCCTGACGAAAGCAATCTTTTCCGGGCCCAGCCGGGTGATCGCGGCCCGAAGTTTATCGAGATCCATGTCGCCTTTAAAGGCGAGGGTGGACTCCTCTTGGACCCCGGCATCGGAAATCAACTCCTCAACCAGGCCACCATTAACCACCACATGCGAGCGCGAGGTGGTGAAATGGTAGTTCATCAAGACGGTATCACCCGGGTTAATGAAGGTCCGGCTGAGAATATTCTCAGCGGCGCGACCCTGGTGGGTCGGCAGGAAATACTTCGTGCCAAAAAGTTCGGTGAGCTTGGCCTCGAGGCGATAGAAGGTCTCCGAACCGGCGTAGGCATCGTCGGCGGTCAGCATCGCCGCCTGCTGGCGATCGGACATCGCATTGACCCCAGAGTCGGTCAGCATGTCGAGAAAGACGTGGCGATTGCGCAATAAGAAGGTGTTATAGCCACCATAGGTTAACTCTTCGAGGCGCGACTCGATCGGTAGCAAGTTGAGTTTTTGGATAATACGTACCTTATGCATCTCCAGAGGAATGCTCTCTTGCAGGTAGTACTGGATCTTAACCATGATTCCCTCCCGAATGGGTCTTCTTGCTGGGTCCGCAGTTATCCTAGCGCACTGGGGAATCCAAGGCCGAGGAAATGTACGACACCTGGGGGTGAATCAGCAACCGTACATTTTCCCCAACCCGCCCTCAAGCCCAAACCTGACCAAACAGGGAGAGCTTGCGGGAACCATCAGAGAGGATGGTGTTTTTGATCCTAGGACCTTATATCAAAGAAATGGCTATTTCTCCTAGTTGTGTGAGATTTATCACCCTCACACCCTCAGGCGTCAATCTCACCGAACCAACTGGTGATGTGTTCGGTGATCGCCGTCTCGAAGGAGTCATCACTGTGGTGAGTCCGCAACCAGGCCAAGAAGTCGCCATCGGCAATGGCATCAAGCTCGCTGCGGCAGGCGGCCGTCTCGGTTACGGCCCGGTGGAGCAGACTCGCCGCTTTCGTGACATTACGGTAGATAAAGGGGTAGTTCGCTGGCAGCAGGGCATGGACCCACTCCCGATCTGGGAAGATCCCAATCGCTCCGGCACACATCGCTTCGAGGTATTCCAAGCCATAGGATTCCTCGCGCGCGGTAGCCACGAAAGCGGTGGTCCCGGCCAGGGCGACCCAATAATCGTCGCGCGAGGCCAGGGGCCCAACCTTGGCCCAGCGTTCATGGGATAGCTTCATCGCCACATCAGAGACCAGGTGGGCTTCGGCGAGGCGGGCTTCGACGAGGATCGGCGTCCGCTTGGCAACCTTGGTGACGATCTCAACGAATATCTCCGGCTGCTTACGCTCGGAGACATAGATCGCCGGATAGAGCACCACCGGAACCTCGGGTTCTTGGCGGGGCTGAAGCCTCTCCCAGCGGATGCCGAGATTGACCCCGCTGATCCGCGCCCGCTCCGCTAACTGCGGCACCATCCACCGCCGTACGGAAGCGGCTACCGCTCGCGCAGTGCGATCGGAGTTGGCGAAGGTCGGGAACAAGGCACAAGACAGCGCCAGCTCGGCGGTCTCGATCGGATGGTCGAAGCGGGTGGAATCCCACCAGATGAAGTTCATGATCTGGGGATGCTCTACTTGAGCGCGCAGGTGATGCCAAACCTCCACCGAGTCGGCGACATCCATGTTGACCACGACCGTATTGGCCGCATCTAGGGTCTCCAGGCTCACCACCTCCACCTCGGGGTAGCTTTGGGGCTGAGCGGCAATCAACTGCGCCGTTGGGAAGAAGCGCAATAGGCGTCGTACGAGGGTGTCGCCAGCTTCAAAACCGGCCACCTCACCGTCTGGGGTGACATCCAAAGATCCGAATTTAATCGCAACCTTCATTGGTAACCTCCCAAGTCAGAAGGGATTTTACTGAATACTAGCACGGGTGGGGGCCGGCTGGGCCGCTCGGTGATGGGCGGTTCAGGTTCCGTGGTGAAAGTTGTCCCAAAGTTGATCGGGAGCCGGCACATGGTTTTCGATCAGATAGATCAGATACTTGATGTGGTAGACGCGAGCTTCGTACTGTTGGAGGAGATAGAGCAAAACGGAGGGCTCGTATTGGAAACCCAACTCCACGCCCGTACTTTCGATAATCGACTGATCAAGATCGAGGTTAGTGTTGACCGAGGCCTCCCACTGGCGTTGGGCCGCCGCCAAGGCCACGGCGTCCTCGACACTCAGGTAGCTGTTGAGATCAAGTAGCGTGACCGCTAGTTCGGACTCCCACAGCGATAGGTAACGCGAGTAGAACTCCTGATAGTCCGCGATCGTGACGAGGCTGGCGCGAGCGAGGTCGTTGTCCATCCGCATCGTAATCGGGTTATTAGCCATCGCCAAGCTGAACTCGTCGGGACGACCCTGGGAGTTGAGCTGCTGGTAAACGGCATGACTTTGGATCACCGGCCGGGGGGGATCGGTGGTAGAGCCACTGGACGGCGGGTCCAGGGGTGAAGGAGCACAAGCCGTCAACAGTAACGACCCTGCACAAAATAAGAACGCAAGCACTCTGGTTTTCACCATAGACCCCTCTCCGCTGCGTAGAGGTAGCGCCACTTCCGCGGCGAAGCCCGACCAATATACGAGTATTATGATCTCATACTGACATCAGTATTACCAAGAGTGCTTCAGCCGCCGCCTAAGCCAGGCCACTCGAGCCCGCCGGTCAAGACCTCATCTCGACCTGCGTCGGAATGGCATAGAGTCAGGTGAGTGCCCAAGTCGCGTTCGGGTCGTTGGGTTTACTGCCGCTCCAAGTGACCAGTCCGTCTTCGCGCAAGGCGTTCAGGTGACGGATGGCCGTGGGTTTAGATATGCCCACAAGTTCTGCGACTTGTGCTGACCCTAGTGGCTGTCCTGCTTCCCTCATCGCTGCGAAGACACGGGTGGCAGCGGGCTTGATAGGTCGGGTGAGTCTGGTCGGAAGTGGTTCATCTAGCAGTATCAGTGTTACTCCCATAGAGGATTGCCTGTAGATGGGATTGACTAGCTCTGCTTCACGCATGTGATCAAACATGCGACTGATGCCCTCGCCAAGTTCACGGGCTATTCCCATATCAGCTAGGACTCTCACAATGCGTGGGTTCCGTGCTGTTCGGATGATGGAGGTTGGCTCGCTAAGGTCAACTAGCCCAGGGAAGCGGCCGGGGTTAGAGATTTCGATTCTGTTTGGGAAAATCTCGATCCGTATGTGGTCACCGTGCATTGAGTATGATCGATGCGCGACAGCGTTGATGATCCCCTCCTTCCACGCCTCAGTGGGAATGATCGCTGTGTCACGGAAGACGCCATCGGAGTCGAGTCGCTGCAAACGAGGAAGCCATTCCTCCACCTGCTTGATCGCACTGTTGATTTGGTGACCAAGTGTCCCATCGAAACGGATGTCGTGACCGGCCATCAATGTCATGCGGGAACCAGAACCACGTTCCCTGTCAGCGTACTTCAAAACCCGGACATGAGCGCTTGGGAAGATCATTTGAGGCCGCTCGCTGAACAGCAGCCACGCCGCTACCGTCGACCGACCGTCTCCTGCCACAAGGTCTCTGGCTCTGAGCATTCCTTCTATTGTCGATGAGCCAATCGTACGTTGATACGCCTGACACAATCCTTGATCAAGATCACTAAGATCGGCATCCACGCCATGAGCGTCGAATGTTGACATTCCCCTGTCGTATCCGAACTCTCGTTGTTGAGCGAAAGTTAGTCGCCTTGACTCGTCTCCGATACGCAGGTAGCACTCTCCCTTTGAGGTGACGTGGGCCTGGTCTCCAGACTCAACCTTCAAGACGAGTACTGTTTCTCCGGCGGGCGAATCGATTTGCTGAACCGACATCGTGACTGGTGGTTCGGTGAAATCCTGCGCAGCCTGTCGGACCTCGTTGGCTCTGGTTGGGGTTACTCCGTCCACGAGTCCCTGGGAGATTCCGACAGCGGGGAGAGCGAGCGCGCGCTCGATACTCTCATGCATGTCTCAAGTGTAACATTTTTACAGTTCGTTACACCTTTGACACACCTTGTCCAGAGTGCCAGACGGGAATACTGGACTCGGGCAAGCCGACCAGACGGTAGGTGTAACAGAGGTGTCTCAAATAACGCAACACCTGAGTTAACACCTCACAGACTCATCGGCGGTGGAGCGTTCTCGGTCTAGGAAGTTAGCGACTAGAGCCATTGGTGGCCTCTTGGCAGCCTCGGGCTATATTTGGACTTATCCTGTTTTTTTTGAGGATAAGTCCAAGTTGAGCGAGTGATCGGGCTTTGGGCCCCTAGGCCTTGAGGCTCGATTCGTACAAGAATTGTTGCCGTAAAAAGCTACGAGATGCTGCCCTTACTCGTACAAGCCATTTGGGCCCTGTCCCCTTTGGCATCCATGCTCCTCAAGAGCTGTGTCGGCGACGCTCGAAAAGTAGGCCATTTCGACGGTGAATTTTAGGCCACTGTTTGTGTGGTCTAGTCTGCCACTTTTTGTGCTTTGATGCTTGGTAGTTGGTTGATGTCGTGGTTGCGTAGCCGGTAGCTGGCGCCTTTCAGAGTGAGGACATCGGCGTGGTGGACGATGCGGTCTATCATGGCGGCTGCGACGGTTTGGTCTCCGAATACTTGGCCCCATCCGGAGAATGGTAGGTTCGAGGTCAGGATTAGTGAGGCGTGTTCGTAACGGCTGGACACGAGTTGGAAGAACAGGTTCGCTGCGTCTTGTTCGAAGGGTAGGTAGCCGACTTCATCAATGATGATGAGCGGGTAGCGGGCGAGTTTGGTTAGCTCGGTGGGTAGACGGCCTGCGCGGTGAGCGTCTGTCAGGCGGGTTACCCAGTCGACAGCGGTGGCAAATAAGACTCGGTGGCCTTGACGGCAGGCTTGGATACCGAGCCCTATGGCGAGGTGGGTTTTCCCGGTGCCGGGTGGGCCTAGCAGGACGATGTTACGGGCCTCGGCTAGCCAGGCGCCGGATGTGAGCCCAGCGATTTGGTTGCGGATAGCGGGTTGGGCATCATAATCGAAGTCGTCGAGGGTTTTACGGCTGGGGAACCCGGCAGATCTGACTCGTATCTGCGCGCCAGAGGTGTCCCGGGCTGAGACTTCACGTTCCAAGACGGCGGCCAGGTATTCTTCGTAGCCCCAGTTGTTGTCCCGGGCTTGGGTGGCGAGCCTGGTCGCTGCTTCCAAGACACGAGGTGCTTTCAACGCTGCAGCAAGATAGGTTAGTTGCTTGGTGGTCTCTGGTGTGGAGTTCATTACGCGGCCTCCTGCCAATCCACACCGAAGGCCTTGTCGTAGTCAGCTAGGTCTCTGATCAATACCCCATCATCAGCGCTGACCAGCCGGGGTTGCTGGAACTCGGCGCGCAGCTTGGAGGCGATGTGGACATGGGCCGGGTCCGTCACGGTTTGACCATGAGCCCAAACGCGTTGGTGGTCAGCAACCAGGTGTTTGTCGAGTCGCACCTGGACACGTTCCAGGTCGGCTGTGACATCAACAAGCCTGCCGATCGCTGTGGGATCGACTGAATAGTCGTTCCCAGCCACAGACACATAGTAGTCACGACCAAGACGGACCTGGTTACGCCACCCCAAGCCGAATACGACCGGTGGCAACACCAACATGGCCGCCTTATCAGTGGTCAAAGCATCAACAGGACGGGTTTTGGTGGTGCGCACAACCCGGTTATTCGCCCAAGCTAACCAGTCAGCGAACTGGGTGTTGAAGTCCCCTGGTGAGGTGAATACTCGCCCCGGCATAAACGAGGTCTCAAAGAACCCGTTACGGCGTTCCACGCTGCCTTTCGTCTCTGGGTCGAACGCTTTCAGTAACACAATCCTTGTAGCCAGTGTCCCAGCGAACATTCTGGCTTTCTCAGTTAAACGCTGTCGTTGTCCGATCCCGGTCTCGTTGTCCCAAATCAGTCGTCGAGGTGTCCGACCCAACTGGGATAACAACCCCCACATGCCCAGCAGTAGATCATCGGTCCGCCGTGATGGGATCATCCTTGCCAGTATGAACCTAGAGAACGTCGCAACCATCACCAACACTGGTAACAACACCGGTGTGCCGTCTTCCAA
>JAIRKB010000113.1 GCA_031260385.1 Propionibacteriaceae bacterium
CGTAGAAGTCGAAGTATAAGGTGCCCGAGTCGGCGACGATCTCGACCGCTAGGGTGACGCGGTTATCGACCCAGGTGGTCTCAGTGATCCGCCAGTAGCCAGCGACCGTGCCGTTGTCATAGCCGACGCCACCCGTACGGGTGGGGGTCGGCAGGGTGGGACGCGGCGGGGGGGCGGTGGTCGGTGAGGTGGGAGCCGGTAGGGCGTTGATGACCAGGGAACCGATGATCGCAATGATCAGCACGCCAGCAACAATCAGCCACCAGTTTAGGGGGGTCTTGGGCTTGTAGTTGTCGATCGAATCAGCAACCGGCGGGGTAGCGGTGATCGGCTGGAAGGCCTCAGGGTTGGGAGCTGGGGGGATGACCTCGGTCGGTTGATAGGTGTAACCCGACATGATCGGCTCGTCGTCACCAATCGCGGCACGCCGGGGCGCGCCCGGGTTGGGGCGCGGTCCGGGTTGGGAGCGCTTCGGGCCATCTAGCGGTGGTAAATCGGGTGTCATTACTAACTAAGGATACGGGATTTTAGGGTTGGGGGGTGATTGTTCGGGCCTTAGGGGAAGGTGATTTTGCCTGCGTGCGAGATATCCACAAGGCGTTGGCTTGGGGAAAAAGTAATCCACAGGTTGTCGAGGGGAGCGCAAAATCTGGCTGGGAAGTCTCATGGTATGGATATGGACAAACTAACTTTGCGAACAATGCCGGAGATTTTGGACGCCATCGTGCCGGTGATTGGTTATTACCCAGTGGACTCGATCGTGGTGGTGGTGGTCCGGGATGGGTTGCTGGTGCGGACTATGCGTTGGGATCTGGAGCTGGTTGAGGCCGGGGGTGGGGTTTGGCTGACTGAGAAGTTGGGAGATCGCGAACTCGGGTTGGGGCTGGGGTGTCGGGTGTTGGTGGTGGGATATGGCGAGCTTGGTCGGGCGCGCGTGGTGGTCAAGGCGGTGGTCGAGGAGCTGGGGCCGGTGTTACTTGATGCGGTGATTGTCGATGGTGGGCGTTGGTACTATCTGGACGGGGACGAGACTGGTAGGTCCCGATGCTCCTCGCTGCGCTCGTCAACCGTTTCCTTGGTTTCGGCATAACTGAGCGAGCTCAGTTCTGCCCTCAACCTTCGTCACGGTACAATCTCTTGGGGAATGACCCCCGACCGGTTTGGTGATGGAAGGAAGAGGATGACGGAGCAGGCGGCGGAATACAATCCGCAGGAGGCCCAGGAGAAGTGGCAGGCCTATTGGGCGGCGCATGACACTTTTCGCCCGCTAGATGACGGGACGAAACCCCGGCGTTACATGCTTGACATGTTCCCTTATCCCTCCGGCGACCTCCATATGGGCCATGCCGAAGCCTTTGTCATGGGCGATGTCTTGGCGCGCTTCTGGAAACTGCAAGGTTACGATGTCTTGCATCCGCTGGGTTGGGACTCCTTCGGGCTGCCAGCCGAGAATGCCGCCATCGCCCGTAACGCCCACCCCGCCGATTGGACCTATGCCAATATCGAGACCCAGGCACGGTCCTTTAAGCGGTATGCCTTGTAGGTTGACTGGTCGCGGCGCCTCCACACCTCCGATGCCGAGTATTACCGGTGGACCCAGTGGCTGTTCTTGAAGTTCTACGAACAAGGGTTGGCTTATCGTAAGGGCTCTTACGTCAACTGGTGTCCGAGTTGCCAGACGGTTTTGGCTAACGAACAGGTCGTACAGGGAGGTACTTGCGAGCGCTGTCACGCCCAGGTGACGAAGCGTCAGCTCACCCAGTGGTATTTCCGGATTACTGCTTATGCCGAGCGTCTGCTCGAAGACATGGAGGCCTTGGCTGGCAAGTGGCCGGATCGGGTCCTGACGATGCAGCGCAACTGGATTGGGCGCAGTGTCGGGGCCTGGGTGGACTTCGAGATTGAGGGTCGCGAGGAGCCAGTGCGGGTGTTCACCACCCGGCCGGACACTTTGTATGGCGCGACCTTCATGGTGATTGCCCCGGATGCCGATCTGGCTGGCGAGTTGGTCGCTGAGACCTGCCGCGACGAGTTCGAGGCCTACCTGGAGAAGACCAAGCTAGCCACTGAGATCGAACGCCAGTCCACCGAACGCGAGAAGACCGGGGTTTTCCTTGGACGTTACGCAATCAACCCGGTGACTGGGGGCAAGATCCCGATCTGGAGCGCCGACTATGTCCTGGCAGAGTATGGTACGGGCGCGATCATGGCGGTGCCGGCTCATGACCAGCGCGACCTCGACTTCGCGCGCAAGTTCGGTCTGCCGGTTCAGATGGTGATTGACACCGGTGAAGCTGATCCGGCGCAATCAGGGATCGCCACGCCGGGGGACGGGACCTACGTTAACTCTGAACTGCTTAATGGGCTGACGGACAAGGTTTCTGGGGTCGAGCGGATCTGTGGCAAGTTGGCCGAGGACGGTCGCGGTGAGGCGGCGGTCACCTATCGCTTGCGAGACTGGCTCCTATCGCGGCAACGCTTCTGGGGTTGCCCGATCCCGATCATTCACTGCCCGGTTGACGGCGAAGTGCCGGTTCCCGAAGATCAGTTGCCGGTGGAACTGCCGGATCTGCGGGGGGCCGACCTGGCGCCGAAGGGTACGGCGCCGCTAGCTAGTGTGCCCGAGTGGGTGAACACGACTTGCCCGAAGTGTGGCGGTCCTGCCCGCCGCGATGTTGACACGATGGACACCTTCGTCGACTCGTCTTGGTATTACTTCCGTTATTGCTCGCCGGGGCTGGATTCGGCACCCTTTGATA
This sequence comes from Propionibacteriaceae bacterium, assembly GCA_031260385.1. Lineage (GTDB taxonomy): Bacteria > Actinomycetota > Actinomycetes > Propionibacteriales > Propionibacteriaceae > WQYJ01. The sequence goes on from JAIRKB010000113.1 coordinate 2,760, forward strand.
TCGCTGAGGTCGCCAAGTGGATGCCGATCGACCAGTATGTCGGCGGGGTTGAACATGCCATCCTTCACCTGCTCTATTCCCGTTTCTTCACCAAGGTCTTGTTTGACCTAGGGATGATCGATTTCACCGAGCCCTTTACTCGCCTGATGAATCAGGGCCAGGTCATCAACCGGGGCAAAGCGATGTCCAAGTCGCTAGGCAACGGGGTTGATCTGGGGGCTCAGATCGACCAGTTCGGGGTCGATGCCATTCGGACCACCGTCGTCTTCGCCGGTCCTCCGGAAGAGGATATCGACTGGGCTGATGTCTCACCGTCGGCGACCGTCCGCTTCCTTCAACGGGCCTACCGGGTCGCCAATGATGTCAGCAGCCCGATTGGAGCTGATCCCACGACCGGTGACCTAGAGCTGCGCCGGACCGTCCATCGGACGATGGGCGAGATCACCGACCTGCTCGAACTGCGGCGCTTCAATGTCTGCGTCGCCCGCCTAATGGAGTTGGTCAACGCCACCCGCAAAGCGATCGACACCGGCGTTGGCTCCGCCGATCCCGCCGTACGCGAAGCCGCCGAATTCACCGCCCTTGGCTTGTCTCTGTTCGCACCGTACGTTGCTGAAGAAATGTGGGAACTACTCGGTCAACCCCCCTCGATCGCCGAAGCCACCTGGCCGACGATCGACCCCGAGTTGCGGGCCGCCCAAACTGTCACCATGGCCGTCCAAGTCCAAGGCAAGGTCCGCGCCAAGATCGAAGTCCCCGCCGACATCTCCGATGCTGACGCCGAAGCCGCCGCGTTGGCAGACGAAGGTGTCATCCGCGCCCTCGCCGGCCGTTCCGTCGCCAAGGTGATCGTCAAAGCCCCCCGAATGGTCTCCATCGTCCCCGGCGCTTAATGCCAATCGTGGGGGATAGGCTCCGATCTAGACAAGGGGCAGACAAGGGGGACGGTTCTGCTGTCTGCCCTAGACGGGTCGGCGTTTCGTACGACTTCTAAACAACAGAACTTGATCCGAAGAAAGCCCCATCCACTCTGGTGACATGCTCATCTGTGCCCTACCTAAATAACAAAGAACTATTGTGGTGGTTTTAAGTGAAACGCGGTCACGACAAGGTCAGACAGCAGAACCGTCCCCATGTCTGGAAGCCGTCGGCGAAGGTGCGCTGGATCCCCCCCCGGCGCGTTCGCCGCTAGGCGTCTTTTGAGCAAGACGACTTCTGTGCTGCGTCCACAGGCGGGGTGAAAAGAGAAAAGTTATCAACAGATTGGGGGAGGGGTGACATTTTGGGGGGTGGGGGGCGCATGGTCTTGGTGTGAAGGTGGATGAGGGGTCGTATACGGCTCGGCTCCAGGGATTGTTTCCTCAGTTGGCGTCTTCGGAGCCAACTGAGGTTGGCGCGCGGGCGACGGCGGGGGTGACCGAGGTTGGGAGGCGGGGGAGTCCGGCGGTTGGGGGGCGGGGGGTTCCGGCGCGGGCGATCCTGGCTGGTGAGGAGACGGTGAACCCGACGGAGGGTTTGTTGGTGCGGGTGCGGGTGTTTACGGCGGCGCATACGAAGGTCTTGGCCGGGTTGGCGATGGTGGCGGTGATCGTGGCGACCTGGATTGTGATGCAGGCGCGGACCGTAGCTCTGGATGACTTGGGTTCGCCGGAGCCAACTTGGGTGGAGACGGTGGTCGAAGAACCGGAGGCGGATTGGGTGGTCCATGTGCTGGGGGCAGTGGAGCGTCCGGGGATTGTCCGGGTGGCGCCGGGGTCGCGGGTTATCGACGCGATTGAGGCGGCTGGTGGATTCTCGCCCCAAGCTGATCCGGCGGCGCTTAACCTGGCGGCGATGATCTGTGACGGGTGTCAGATCATTGTTGGGGATCTCGACCACCCGCAAGGGGAGGTCCGGGTTGGCAACGATGGGGCCGGGGGAGGGGGGCCGCCGACGGAGACTAACCGGTTGAACCTCAACCAGGCGAATGAGACTCAGCTGCTGACCCTGCCGGGGGTTGGTCCAGTGACCGCCAAGGCCATCCTTGCCTGGCGGGCGGCGCACGGGCCTTTCACTTCCGTAGCGCAATTGCAAGAGGTTGATGGGATCGGGCCGAAAACCTTTGCTCAGATCGAACCCTATGTGAGCGTCTGATGGAGACCGAAGTGCGGGTTGCACCGGATCGGCGACTGGTGTTGCCAGCGCTGATCGTCTGGTTGAGTATGTGGCTGATCACGGGCTGGGGTTGGGGTCGGTGGGTGATTGGCTTGGGCTTGGCCGCTAGTTGCCTGGTGCTGATTGGCTGGATGGTCCGAACACGGCGGAGTCGAAGTCGGTCGGGGTCGACCGATTCGCGGCGGTGGCGGATGATAGCGGTGGCTTTGATGCTGGGAACCTGTGTCATCGGTGGGGGGATGCGGGTGCTCAGCCTGGAGCATAACCCCTTGGCGGAAGCAGCGCCAGGGCGCTCGGTGGTGGTGGCAGAGGTGCAACTGCGGAATCTGCGAGTCTCCCAACAATGGGGGATGGCGATCGTCAACGCGACCTGTAGTCGGGTGACGGTTGCCGGGCAGTCCTACCGGGTGCGCCAGCCGGTGGTGGTCCTGGTGCCAAGCTCCACGGCGAGCGACTGGTTGGCCTACCCGATCGGTGCGGTGGTTCGGGTCACGGCGCGATTGGGAACCGGTGAGCCCGGCGAGCCGGTGGCGGCGACGTTATCGGTCCTCGGTCGCGCTGAGGTGATTCGTCCACCGCCAACCTGGCAGCGCGTGATCGAAGCGATGCGGGCTGGGCTAGTCCAAGCCATGTCCCACTCGCCAGATGAGCAGGCGGCGCTGTTGCCGGGCCTAGTGGTAGGGGACGTTTCGGCGATGTCAGCTAGTCTGACGGCGCAGTTTAAGGCCACCGGGTTGACCCACTTGACCGCTGTCTCGGGGGCCAACCTGGCGATCATGTTGTCTTTCTTGTCGGTGCTGGCCCGTTGGTGTGGGGTTCGGGGACGCTGGTTGAATGTCATCTCCGTGGTGGGAGTGGCGGTGTTCATCGTCTTGTGTCATTCGGAGGCGAGTGTCTTGCGCGCCGCCGCGATGGGGATCGTCGCCCTAGCGGCTTTGGGGCGTTCAAAATCCTCCGCGTCGGGGTTGCGATCACTCAGCTTGGCCGTGATGGGCCTGTGTTGGTATGACCCCTGGATGAGTCACTCGCTAGCCTTCCAGCTGTCGGTCTTGGCCAGCGGGGGAATCATCCTCTGGGGGCGACACTGGTCCGAAGCCCTGGCCACCTGGTTGCCACGCCCACTCGCCGAAGCGATGGCGATCCCGTTGGCAGCGCAGTTGGCCACCCAACCGGTGATCTGCTACCTGTCGGGCGCGATCAGCCTGGCGGGGCTAGCGGCCAATGCGGCAGCCGGGCCCTGGGTCGCCCCGGCCACCGTGCTGGGCCTGATTGCTGCCCTAATCTCCGTTCTCAGCCCAACAATCGCGATTGGGTTCGCTTATGTGGGTGGCTGGTGTGCCCAACCGATCTTGACTGTCTCGAAGTGGCTAGCGAGCCTGCCCGGCGCTTGGCATCCTTGGCCCGTTACCCCCTTGGCTCTGGGCTGCGTGGTGGCGGCTTGTCTGGTGGTCGCCTGGGTGATGCCGCAGGTTCTGAGCCGAGCGATAGTCGTCTTTGCGGTGACCATCGCGATGGTAGCGCTGCTGATGGTCGCTCCCTTCCAACCCGGTTGGCCAGGTAAAGACTGGGTGGTGGCGGCTTGCGATGTTGGTCAAGGCGACGCGGTGGCCGTGCGCAGTGGGCCGAATCAGGCGGTGGTCTTTGATGTTGGTCCGGAGTCTGTCGCGGCGGCGAGCTGTCTGCGGCAACTAGGCGTCCGCCGGATCCCACTGTTGGTCCTTACCCACTTTCACTCCGACCACGCGGGAGGATTCCAACAGGTGATCGACGCCATCGAAGTCGACACCATCTTGGTGCCCTCCGGTGGGGGTAATGCTGAGGAGGTCTATGCCCTAGCCGCCCAGCGGGGAATTACCATCAAGGTCGGCGCGCCCGGTCAAGGGGTTCAGATTGGGGAGGTAATGATCATGGTGGTGGCCGCCTGGCGGGCGCCCCCGACAGGCGCTAGTGGAGAGGACTCCAGCCAGGAGAATGATGAGTCATTGATCGTCAAAGTCACCACCGCGACCCTGAGCCTGCTGATAACCGGCGATATCGAGGTCGCTGGCCAACAGGCGGCGCTAGCTGCAGCAAGAGCCGAACTGGCGGTCGACATCATCAAGGTTCCCCACCACGGTTCGGCGCGTCAAGACCCCGACTTCCTCAAGGCCACCGGGGCGCGAATTGCCTTGGTTAGTGTCGGGGAGCGCAATGTCTACGGTCATCCAGCTGACAAATGCCTACGCCTACTTGGCGAGGCTGGGATGACGATCGTACGAACCGATCAACACGGCTCCATCGCGATCGCCCGCGATCAGACCTGGTCGATAAAGACCCAAAGATGAACCGATCGTGGCGAAGGGGACTTAGCTCGAATCCGGCGATGCCTTCGCCGAACGGCGGAGTGCCCCGAGGCGGATGATAAGGGATTCAAGGGCGAAGTCAGGGTCTTGGGCGGCCCCCTTGATCTGGGCGTCAGCCTGGGCGACGGCCCGGATCGCATCGGCGATCCCGGGTTCCGACCAGGCGCGGGCGCTGGTGGCAATATCCTTGATCTTCCAGGTTGGCACGCCGATTTCGGCAGCCCCGGGCGGGTGGTGGCGAGAAATCGCCAGATACATCCCGATCTGGCGGAGCGAGTTAGCCAAGGCCGAGGTCACCAAGACATGGGCGACACCGGTAGTCAGGGCCCAGCGCAACTTAACGATCGCTTCACCGACGCGCCCAGCCAGAGCATCATCGGCGACCGCAAAGGCGTTGACCGTCGCCCGACCAGCGAAGTGACGGTTAATGATGGCGACCGTCAGGAGATCGTCATCGGTGTCCGCTAGCAGTTGGGTGACGGCGGCGGCTAGGGCGCGCGTGTCGTGGCCAACGGCGTCAACGAGGGCTTGGGCAGCATCGGCGCCAATTGCCTTGCCGCCCGCCTGAACCTCCTGGGCGACAAACTTCGCCAACTGGTAGGGCTTATACGCGGCGCAGTTTATTTCATCTGCCGCCAGCGGGGTCAGCTTGTTGAGCAAGGCCTTGCCCTGATTGCCCCCCTGATGGGTGATGATCAAGGCAATATCTTCGGGAACGGCCTTTGCGAGCTCCAGCAGCCTTGCCTCCACGGCGCTCGGCAACTTCTCTGCTTCGGCGATATAGGCGATCGAAGCCGAGGAGAAGAGATCTGTCCCGGCCATTTCGTCGATCATCGCTGGTACGAGATCGGGGCCGCTGGCGCGCCGCAAGCCGGCATTGGGGTTCTCGGCTTGGGCTTGGGTGATCAGGCGGGCGGCCGTACGTTCCGCGAGAAAGGTTTCTGGTCCGGTGACCAAGGTCAACCGACCGTACAGAGTCTTGGCCACGATCACCGACCTATCTTAAGAAACTGGGCTGGAGGAAAGGATTGGTGCGGCGCTCGATCGCCATCGTCGAAGCCGGGCCATGGCCAGGCAGGATCTGGGCGGAATCTGGCAGCGAGAGGACCGGGCCTTTTAGGGTTCGCACCATCGCGGCGTGGTCGGCGAATGGGGTATCGGTCCGACCGATTGAACCGGCGAAGAGCACGTCGCCGGTGAAAGTCAGGTCGGTGCCAGTGTCGGCGTCGCGGACCTGATAGAACACGCAACCAAGGGTGTGGCCGGGTGCTGGGATGATAGCGATGTCCAGGCCTGCTAAGTGGAGTTCAGTCTGGTCATCAACCCAGGACAGGACTTTCGGGGCGGGTAAACCATCAGGCAAAAGAGAGCGCAACAAGGCGCCTAACCCCGGGTCCACGCCACCCGCCGGATCACGCAGTAGGGGTTGGTCGGCACTATGGATCCAGGCCGGGACATCATAGTGGTCAGCTAAGTGTGCAAAATCAGCGACGTGATCGAAATGACCGTGGGTGGCGAGGATCGCCCGGGGGGTCAAGCCTTGCTTGGTGACCAGGGCTTGGACGGCGTCGGCCGCCTCCATACCCGGATCGATGATCAGGCAGTCGGAGTTATCGCTTGGTGCCAAGATGTAACAGTTCGCCTGAAGGGGGCCGCATTCGATCGCTCGCAGGAACATGAGCCCAGCCTAGCGCTAACATGGCGCTAGAATGGCCTAGAGCTGGGCGGAATGGTCCCTGGAGGGGAGATGCGAGCATGAAAAAGACCCTACTGGTCATCAGTGCGTTAACACTGGTTTTTTTCGGTTGTCTAGTTCTGTTTCCCGTCAGCGCGACCGCTGATGCTGGTGACTTCAATGACTATGATTCTGGTGGTGGTTGGAGTGATTCCGGGGGTGGCTGGAGTGACTCTGGCGGCGGTTGGGGTGATTCCGGGGGTGGTTACTCCGGCGGCTACTCTGGTGGCGGAGGCGACATCGGCGGCGGATTTATCGTCATGTTCATCATTATCATGGTGATCGTTTTGGTCTCTACGGTAGCGAGGGCGAATAGTGAACCCCAGACTCTGTCCCAGGCTTACTCGTCTGGCTCGGCGGCGGCGGGCGCGGCGGCGTTACCAAAGGTGATGGACAATTCTGAAGCGATTATCCTGACTATTACGCGCCATGACCCAAAGTTTTCCTCGGATCGGTTTATTGGTTGGGTAAAAGAGGTCTTCTTCACGATGCAGTACGCCTGGATGGCGCGAGATTGGGAGCGGATCCGTCCCTTCGAAAAAGAGGAGCTCTTCAAACAACACGAAATGCAGATCCAGCGCTATATCGACTCCGGCCGGATCAACGTACTGGAACGGATCAACATCAACCAGGCGTACTTACATAAGTATGTCCGGGAGTCGGAATATGAATACCTGACGGTTTTCCTGGCGGTGCGGATGACCGATTACATCAAGGCTGAGAAGAGCGGGGAGATCCTGAAAGGCTCACCTGATGTCGACTCCCATCTGAAGTATCTCTACACCTTCATGCGGGCGACCGGGGTGCTCACTGACCCGGCGTCGAGTAATAAGTCGACGACGAACTGCCCGAACTGTGCTGCTCCAACCAAGATCACCAGCGCTGGTAAGTGTGAATACTGCTCGTCGATCATCACCACTGGCAAGTTTGATTGGGTGCTGTCGAATATCGATGGGGTGAAGCCTCATACGGTGATCGATAACACTGGGGTGATTATCCGGGGTGAGGATCGTCAGGCGAGTTAACTCGACCGGAAAAAGTGTCAGTGCAGCGGTGTAGTATGTTTGCTGGGATCACGATTGCGCTTTGGGAGGTAACATGAAGAAAGTAGTTGCGGTGCTAAGCGCCGTTGTCATCGTGCTGGTCGGGGTTATTGCCATCATGCTGGCGACTAGTAGCGGCAAGGGCGGAGCCTCGCTCGAAGTCGATCAGGGCGGAAGTGTGGTGACCGAGGAGATCATCAAGAGCTTCAAGATTTCGACCCTGACCTATCGCTATTCCAATATCATCTATCGCGAGTCCGTGCTCAAACTAGGAGATGTCGATATCCCCTTCACGAAGACCTATCTGGCGGTCCGCTATGACGGCACCATGGAGATCGGTATTGACGCCTCGGCCCTCCAAATCGAAGTTGATGGCTCGACGATGACGATCACCTTGCCGAAAGCCCAGATCCTGTCGCACGGGCTGGTCGCTGGCACGACCGAGGTTCTCTTCGACGTTGATGGTCTGTTCAACGATAACAAGGTGGCCGACTACATTGAGATCTTCGAGTCTGAACGAGCGGCCATGGAGCAGAGAGTGATCGACCTCGGTCTGCTGGATCAGGCTGGCGAGAGCGCCGTTGAGCAACTGCGCAATCTGATCGAGTCAATCCCCGGCGCCACCGACGATTACACGATTGTCTACCGGATCCAGTCTGGTTAAGTTCGCCAAACACCCTTCGTCGGAAGGCCTTGGGGTCTTTGGAAAATCCTTTTCATCTGAACTCTCGGTGTAGGTTCTGCTTTTCGCAAGAGCAGGAGTAATTGTTTGTGATACTATATTTCGGCTGAGGCATTTCAGGCTCAAACCTGGGGTGCGCTGACACTCATCCGAAAGGAGAACTAGTATGAAGAAGGCTCTCGTCGCAGTGGCGGCAGTCACCGCTCTAGCTCTGGCGACCGCAGGCCTCGCCCAAGCCGCACCACCAGTCCCGTCGGGCGCGGTGAAGTGGAACGGGGCTAGTGACAAGGCTGTCTCGGTCACTATCGATGCCACGGCGAACACCACCCGGACCAATGCATCGGGGGTGAAGATCACCTCAAATGCTCATAGCACGGACTTCCCGGGAATCTATTTCATCTGGGATTCCAAGCAAGCTGACAATGGTTTCCTCAAGGTGGCATCCTTTGTCTTTGACACCTATGACAGCTTCGTGTTGACCAGCAAAGAAGCCAACACCTACTGGGACTTCACGATCGCGCTTCAGCCGGGCCAGCAAGCCACTGAGGACGGCGGTTATGTGTTCTGGATCCCCAAGGTCTTCAACAACAAGAACATCAACATGGTCTTCCTCGATCGTTGGACCATGAAGACCGCCCCGCTGGTGACTAGAATCGTCAATCTCGGGTTCATCGGTTACTACGTTGACTCCTTGGGAGTGGTGCGCTCGACGTCGCCATATTGGCAGGCGTTGGCAGAGGGTGTCTGCATTGACTGGGAGGCCGTCGAAGCGGCATACGCAGACTGGGCCGGGTTAGGCGGTCTATCGCTTCCGGATCCCACCAAGGGCTGGCAGTCCTCCGGTATAGCTTCCTTCCACGCCGACGGCGCGACGCCAGAATTGTGCTATGCGGACTTCACTGAAGGGCAACTGGAGAGCTACTACGGTGCCTGGTATCTCGATCCTGGATACGATTCGCCGGAGGTCGTTGTCGCCTACGGTCGTTACCTGGCTGACGTTCACCTATGGAACGACCTGTATCAGGCCGACGGCCCTTTCCGCGCCCTGATGACCGAAGATGACATTAAGATCCTCGTCGATAAAGGCGGATTGGCGCACTACCATGCACTGCTCGCCGCCTACGGCGCTGAAGAACTGCCCCCGTACTACCACTTTGACTCGGGGGATATCGAGCTCTACAACCATTGGGCTGATGACCTTGAGGCTGGTCTCCAAGAGGTGCTCGCGCGTCATCCTGAGATCCTGGTTGGTGTTTCCCTGAGTAGTTACCAGGCGAGTTTCGACACTGCCAGTTTTGTTAATCCATAATTCTTGTTAAGTACGATACTGGGGGCCACCCGCCAAGGTGGCCCCCAGTTCTCTTTTCGCCAGTGGGGTGATTGCACCATTACCTATCAGATCCAATCCGGTTGAGTTGGGCAACCGCCTCAGGTGAAAGCTCTTCGCGTACACTGGTTCAATGATGCTTTCAAGATATTGGTGTCCTCGGGTTCCTCGCCGGATTATCGCTGTCGTCATGGCTGTCATCGTGGCCGTCACGACTGTGGCCTGTGCCGGGCAGAGCGGGAACGCTCCGTACCGTACTAAAGGCGGGGAAATGCTGGTCGGTTGTGGCGGCGAGCCGTCTTGGAAGCGATCGGTGACCGCCAACGGTCTGCCTAATGTGCTGACTCAGGCGAAAGCGGAAGCGATCTTTGTCTCCCTCCTCGACGCTGGACTCGAGCCAGTCTTCTTCCCCCAAGGCGTGGAAACGCCGTGGCGGGTGCTGGTGTCTAGCGGCAAACGATTGACCATCGGGCTTGGTCAGTGGACCAACGATGGCCCGGGTTGGAATGCCCATATTCTGACCGTCGAATCTAAGGGCGGCAGTTGGGCTTTTCGCTTTGGCGGAGATTGCGCCTCTTTTGGGCCGACACCGCGGGCAGGCCAATCGGTGGTTGAGGCCCTGGAATACTCGCTCGGGTTGGAAGCCAACCAGATTGACGTACAGGTCACAGAACGTCAGTGCGCCGGGGCGCGCGATCCCGAGCCTTACCTCCATACCCCCTGGGTCGTCGAAACCGCCGACACCGTGACCCTCTATCTAACCTCCGACCCGGTTGTGGGCGGGGCGACCTGCCCAAGCAATCCCATCGTCACCCGAACCATCACCCTCAACTCTCCCCTCGGCGACCGCCAAGTGATCGACGGCTGGCTCTACCCAGCCACCCCCCTTGGGTGATTATTCCGCACAGGGAGGCCAGTTGATGTTCATTTATGTCGGACCTCTCTGTAAGACTGGTTACACCAGCAAATGAGGGGAACTAGCGTGACAGCTCCAAACGAATCTTCACCTGGTGGTGAGGTCATTATCTACCAGTCCGCAGATGGCTCGGTGGTGATCGAGGTGCGTGTTGACAGTGACACCGTCTGGCTGACGCAGGAACAACTGATTGAGTTGTTCCAGCGCGATCAGTCAGTCATCTCTCGACACATTAATAACGCCCGAAGGGAGGGCGAACTCAGCCCGGAGAATTTTATGCAAAATATGCATAAAAATCGGAGGGGACGACCAGAGATACTCTACGACCTTGATGTAGTCATCTCAGTGGGTTACCGGGTCAAGTCAACCGAAGGCATCCGCTTCCGCCGTTGGGCGACGACTGTGCTGCGCCAGCACTTAATGGAAGGCTACTCGATCAATCAGAGTCGTCTCGATCAACTCAACCAGGCGTTAGAGATCATTTCACGGTCGGACCTACCAGAGGTCGCTGGCGTAGCCAATGTGCTGCAGCTTTATGCTGAGGGATTGACGTTGTTGGATGACTACGACCACCAGCGGATAAGCAAACCCAAGGGACGGGCCGGTGGTTGGGAGCTTACTTATGATGAGGCCCGCG
>JAIRKB010000088.1 GCA_031260385.1 Propionibacteriaceae bacterium
GTCTTGTGGGCTTCGGTGCAGTTGATCAACTTCCCCAATGAAGGCAACTTCGGGCTGGTCATCTTCCTGGCCTTCACCATGGCGATGGCCTCAATGACCCTCGGGCTCTTAGTCTCGGCGTTCGCGCGGACGGCCTTCCAGGTGATCCAGTTCATGATCCTGCTAGTCGTCCCCCAGATCCTGCTGTCGGGGATCTTCGATCTCAGTGATGCCCCGAAGTGGATGCAGATCCTATCCGTCTGCTTCCCGATCACCCACGGCGCCGAAGCCCTCCGCGCCGTTATGCTCCGCGGCGACGGTCTAGCCGACATCAGCCTCCACCTCGGCATCGTCTGGGCCTTCGTCGTCGGCTTCTTCATCCTCGCCTCCCTCAGCTTCCGCGCCCGTCGTACGAGGTAAGAGGGGCTGGTAGGGACCTTGTCTATCCAGATCTACCTTCGTCCAAAACAGGCCTAAAATACCAGATTTTGGACGAGCAAAGTAGAAGCTGCCGCCTAGATGGCTATTCAAGTCCGTCCAAATGTGGGATAATTGGCATACTTTTGGACGGAGGTGAGTGATGAAGATTGTTGGCCGCAAGAGCGAACAGGAAGAGCTCAGACGGCACTTTGACTCGGGGAGGCCAGAGTTTTTGGCAGTTACCGGTCGAAGGCGGGTCGGCAAAACCTTCCTTGTCAAAGAGATGTTCAAAGATGATCTCACCTTCTATTTTTCGGGTGCGATTGGCAAGGGTGTTACGAACGCTTATCAGCTTCGCCAGTTTGATAAGGCCATTGAATCATGTGGGGGAGTTCCTGGACTGCCTTCTAAAGACTGGGCAGATGCGTTTCGGAAGTTGAAGGAGTTACTTAAGAAGCCGAAAGGACAACGGCAGGTCCTTTTTATTGACGAGCTGCCGTGGCTTGACTTGCCAAAGTCAGATTTCCTGTCGGCTGTAGACAATTTTTGGAACACCTTCGCGTCGTCGCGGCCCGATCTGATGTTGGTTGTCTGTGGCTCGGCGGCATCCTGGATTGCAAAGAACATTTTTCATAGCAAGGGTGGTCTGCACAATCGCATAACCGGACGAGTCTTTCTAGCGCCATTTTCGCTTGGCGAATGTGAGGCGCTGTTCGAAGAACATGGTGTTGTGATGAACCGGTATCAAATCGCAGAAAGCTACATGGTGTTTGGTGGCATCCCGTACTACCTGGGGATGTTTGATAAGAAGTTCGGACCAACCCAAAACGTCGATCGCCTCTTGTTTGCAGCCCACGCTCCGCTTAAAGACGAGTTCTATGAAGTATTTCGCTCTCTATTTGCCACACCCGATCGCCATATACGAATTGTTGAAGCACTCGCAAAGAACCAGAAGGGGCTTACGCGGGAGGAGATCATTGAGACAACGGGCATTCCTGGTGGTGGCAACCTCACAACAAGCCTAGATGAGCTAGTGCAGTGTGATTTCATCGAGAAGTTTTCAGATTTCACAAAGCCAAAGAACGACGCCCAGTATCGCCTTGTTGACCCGTTCATCTTATTCTGGCTTCGATATGTAAGAAACAACGAAACGAAAGATGACTACTACTGGACTAACCTAATTGATGACGGCAGGCGACGCGCTTGGAGTGGTCATGCCTTTGAACTATTGTGCTTGCGCCATGTCGCCCAGATCAAACAGACACTTGGCATCTGGGGTGTCTCAACGCAGGTGTATGCCTGGCGAAGCAGGCAATCTCATCCAGCGGCTCAAATTGACTTGCTGATTAATCGCAAAGACGGGGTGACGAATCTTTGCGAGATGAAGTTTTCCCTCCATCCGTACGAGATTAGCAAGACAGAAGCGCAGAAACTCGAGCAAAGAAAAATGGCTTTCATAGTGGAGAGCAAGACGACAAACGCGGTGCATATCACGATGGTGACGACATACGGGCTTGCGGAAAAAGGCTACCGGAGCCTAGCTCAATCTGAAGTGACCCTTGACGATCTGTTTCGATGAGCGGCTAGGGGTGGTCACTTAGGTTAGGGCTTCGTCCGGCTTGGCCGGTTAGGAAGATGGCGAGGGCGGCGGCGGCGAAGAGGATGATGCAGGGGAGGAGGAGGGATTCGGCCATGGCGGTGATGTAGCCGGGGAGAACCTCGGCGGGGAGGTTGGCGGTGCCGGCGGACTCGGGAGGGATGCCGGCGGCTAGGAGGCGGGCGTTCATCAGGGCACCCATTGAGGCGGCGCCAACGGCGATGCCGAGTTCACCAAGAGCGTTGTAGACACCGGAACCGGCGCCCGCATCGGCGGGGGGAAGGCGGTGGGTGGCCGACATTCCGACTGGCGCCCACATGCAGGCGTTACCAACCCCGGCCAGGCAACTGGGCAAGAGGGCCCACCAGATTGGGGAGGTTGGGGTGAAGAAGAACAGATACCAGACAAGGGATAGGGCCATGCAAGCCGTACCAAAGCAGGCGACCCGATTAGCGCCCACTCGGGCGACGATCTTCCCGCCGACTACCGGTGAAAGGATGCCAGCGACGACGGCGGTCGGCACGATGAAAGCCGCCGAGAGTACGGGGCTGAGGCCGCGGGCGACCTGGGTGAAGTAGAGCAAGGGCAGCGGCATCCCCGCCATGGCGGCGGAGACCAGGAAGTAGGCCGCGTTGGCGATTGAGAAGTCACGGTCGCGGAAGAGCCGCAGTGGGATCAGGGGACGGCTTGATTTGGCCTGATGGATCACAAAGCCGCTCACTAACACGAAGCCGATGATGATGATGTGGGGGATGGTGATGGGACCCCAGACCGGACCCCAATGGTTGGCGACCCCTTCCTGGAGCCCATAGACGATCAGGAAGATCCCCACCGCCGACATGACCGTGCCGATCCAGTCAAAGCTGACCTTTAGTCGCGGCAAGGTGGGCAGCAGGCGCCAGGCGAGGATCACGCCCACCACACCGACTGGGACATTGATCAGGAAGATCGCTTGCCAGCCAGCGCTTTGAACCAGGAAACCGCCGAGGATCGGCCCGGTCAGAACCCCGAGACCGGCCACCGATCCCCACAACCCAATGGCCGCCCCACGCCGGTCGGGTGGAAAGATCCGGACGATCATCGCTTGGGTCTGCGGGGTCATCAGCGCGGCGCCAAACCCTTGAATCGCCCGGGCGAGGATTAGCATCTCAATAGTGGTTGATAGTCCACAGGCTAGGGAGGCCAAGGTGAACACGGACATGCCCAAGATGAAGAGGGTCTTTTGACCGTAGCGATCACCGAGTCGTCCCGCCAGAAGTAGGGGAGCGACTAGACCGAGCAGGTAGGCGCTGGTCACCCAGAT
>JAIRKB010000152.1 GCA_031260385.1 Propionibacteriaceae bacterium
TGTCGAGGAGGGTCCGGATTTCGCGACTACGCGCCATCGTCCAATCGAGGGAAGCTGAATCGGTGGAGCTGATATCGTCCGTCATGGTTGACCGCCTCTTTCTTTGATCTTCGCTTTTAGCGCCTGGTAGACCGCCAGTGGGGTCGTACAGACCCCGAGGGGATGACCGGTCTTGCCTTGGCCGTGGTAGTCACTGGAACCTGTCGCAAGTAATCCTAGATCATCGGCCAGCTGAGCGAGAACCCCTCGGGTGTCCGAGTCATGGTCGACATGGTCGACTTCCAGCCCCACCAACCCGTGCTTCTTGGTCAAGCTGGTCAGGGAGACTGCGCTCAGCGCCTTCCGATTACCGCGCGCCCAGGGATGGGCGATCACCCCCACCCCACCGGCCCGGTTGACCACCGCTAGCGCCTCCACCAGACTTGGCGTATGACGCTGCACGTAAGCCGGGCTCGACTCCCCTAGAAAACGATCGAAGGCTTCACTGCGGTTGGCAACCCAGCCGCGAGCGACCATCGCATCAGCGACGTGGGGGCGCCCGATCGAGGAAGCGCCGATCGACTGATCTTCGACCTCACCGATATCCAAGTCGAATCCCAGCTGCGCTAGACACTCCAGCATTCGCGGCAGACGGGTCCGCCTGGACTCCCGGACCTCGTCAACCATTCCCCACAACTCAATCGAAGACGGTTGGCAACCATAGGCGAGCAGGTGCACCGAATGGCGCTTGGCTCCCACGACGACATGGGTGGACAGTTCCATTCCCCGCAAGATCTCGATCCCCCGGCTCGCCCCGAGCCACTGGGCTTGGGCCACCCCATCCATGGTGTCATGATCCGTTAACGCCAAGGCTTTCAATCCGGCTTTCTGCGCCGCCCAGATCAACTCGGGAACCGAATCCGTGCCATCCGAATAGGTGGAGTGGGTGTGTAAGTCGATCATGCGTGCTCCTCGCCGAGAGTCCCTCCCAAGCCAGTCCAGTATTAACCTGGAATCCCGTGTTTCTTGCCCGTGAGCTAGTCTAGAGCACATGACACGAACGACATTGACCTTTCTCGGCGCGGCTGGCACTGTCACGGGATCAAAATTCCTTCTCGGGGTGGGTTCGCGCACCATCCTGGTCGATGCCGGCATGTTTCAGGGCGTGAAGAATCTACGAGAGCGCAACTGGGCCCCGTTCCCGATTGATCCGCGTTCGATCTCCGCTATCCTGCTGACTCACGCTCATATGGATCATTCCGGTTACCTGCCGCGACTGGTCAAGCAAGGTTTCTCGGGCCCGATTTGGGCGACCGACGGTACGATCGCCTTGACTGAGGTGATCCTGCGGGATGCCGCCCATATCCAGGAACAGGATGCCAAAGACGCCGCCAAGGGCGGCTATTCAAAACATGTCACCCCCGAACCGCTCTACACTATCGACGACGTCGAACAGACCTTAAGTCTCTTCCGTTTCATTGACTTCCACACCGATCTGGACCTTGGCGATGGCATTCAGGCGCGCTATGTCCGCTCCGGGCATATTCTGGGCTCAGCCTCGATTCGGGTGACCACCCCGGACACCGAAGTGGTCTTTTCCGGTGACCTCGGTCGCGCCGACCATCCCGTACTGCGCAAACGTGAGATCCCTCAAGGGGCACCGACAATCCTGATTGAGTCAACCTACGGCGACCGCGAACATCCCGAGTGGGCCGACCAAGCCCACGAAGAGTTCGCCGAGGCGATCCGCCGCACTGTTAAGCGAGGGGGTTCGATCCTGATCCCGGCGTTTGCTGTTGATCGTACGGAGGTCCTGCTGAAGACCTTGGCTGACATGAAGACGGCCAAGCGGATCCCTGACCTGCCGATCTATGTCAACTCGCCGATGGGTATGCGCGCCCTAGCGATCTATCAGTCCGCCGAGCAACGCGATGAGCTCCGGGAAGAACTCCAAGGGGCGGACTTTGCGGGCCTAGCCAAGATCCGGGAGGTTACCTCGGTAGCGGACTCGATCAAGCTAAACCGCCCCAAGGAACCCTCGATCATCATCTCCTCTTCCGGTATGGCGACCGCTGGGCGGGTGGTACACCATCTCGAACACATGTTGCCCGACGCTCGCAACACCGTCATTTTCACTGGCTACCAAGCGATGGGCACGCGGGGGCGCGCCCTGCTCGACGGTGCCACCCAAGTCAAGATGTTCGGTCGCTACATCCCGGTTAATGCCGAAGTCCTGCTGGACGATGGTTTCTCGGTTCACGGTGACGCCTCCGACCTGCTCGACTGGCTCGAAGCCTTGCGTCCCACCCCGAAAGTCGTCTTTTGCGTCCACGGCGAAGATGGCGCGCCGGAGCTAGCCAAGCGAATTCGCGCCGAACTCGGTATTGTGGCTGTAGTTCCCAAACAAGGCGAGAAGGTCCTACTCTAGCTCGACCCTCTCTGGCCGACTCTTCCCTAGGAGGCACCATGTCCACACCGCATATCGCAGCCGAACCGGCCGACTTTGCCCCCGCTGTTATCATGCCGGGTGACCCCAAACGGGCCGAACGGATGGCGTCATTGATCCTCGATAATGCCCAGCCGATCTCCGATATCCGAGGGATGCTGGCTTTTACCGGCCACTACACCGGTGGAGGGGCTCATCAAGGCAAGCGGTTGTCGATCATGGGGTCCGGGATGGGCATGCCGTCGATGGGGATCTATGCCACCGAGTTGTATAAGTTTTTCGGTGTGGAACGGATTATCCGGGTTGGTACGACCGGTGGGATCTCCCCTGCGGTCAGTGTCGGCGATGTCATCATCGCTACCGGCGCCCACACCAACTCCGGCATGAACGAGTTGCGCATCCCCGGCGTTCACTTCTCGGCCGTCGCTGACCTGAGGATGGCTGCCGCTGCCCTCCAAGCCGCCACTGGACCGGTGTTTGCCGGGTCAGTGATCTCCTCGGACCACTTCTACTTCCAGGTTCCCGGTGCCCTCGACGCCCTGATCGCCCACAATGTGCTCGGCGTGGAAATGGAAGCCGCTAGCCTCTACGCCATCGCCGCTGAATATGGCAAGGCCGCCCTCACTGTCTTAACGGTCTCCGACCACCTGACCAAGACCGGGACCGATATGACCGCCGAGGAACGCGAAACCCGGTTCCAGGTCGCCCTCGACCTCGCGGTCGCCGCCGCTTTTTGTTAATGACCAGGAGTTACTAGATGGATGACGCTCTGCGTGAGATTTTGGTTCGGAGCCGCCGCGTGGTCTTTTTCGGTGGTGCTGGGGTTTCGACCGAGTCCGGTATCCCCGATTTCCGCTCCGCCGAAGGTCTCTACCGCCAAGAATCGGGGGTGAACTATCCCCCCGAGGAAGTGATGTCTAGAAGCTTCTTCCTGACCCACCCAGAAGAGTTCTTCGCTTATTACAAGACCCGTCTGGTTCACCACGACGCCCAACCCAATCCCGCCCATCGCGGCTTGGCTCACCTAGAGTCCACCGGCAAGCTGATCGCGGTGGTCACCCAGAATATCGACGGGCTTCATCAAAAGGCGGGCTCGAAAAACGTCCTAGAACTACATGGCAGCGTCCAGCGAAATTACTGTGTTGATTGCGACAAGCGCTATCCCTTGAGCTTCATTATCGCCAGTGCGGGTGTTCCCACCTGTGAGTCATGTTCCGGGATTGTCCGCCCAGATGTCGTGCTCTACGAGGAAGCCCTCGATCCTTCCGTCTGGTCCCGAGCCGTCGGCACGATCGCCCAAGCCGACACCCTGATCGTCGGCGGAACCTCATTAGCGGTCTACCCGGCCGCCGGACTACTCGATTTCTTTGCTGGGAGCGATCTCGTGCTCATCAACAAGGAACCGACCCCAGCCGATCGCATCGCCACCTACGCGATTCAAGCGCCGATCGGTGAGGTTCTCGGTGGGCTCGGCGAGCTAGCCTAGTTCCGGGCCTCATTGTCGGTATCGGCCGTGGTTGGCCAGACGATAGCGGGAGTCGAATCCGGTGCCGGCCCCATGTCAATTTCGTGCCATTGGCCAGTCTTTGGTGACTCAGACTTCTCCACAATCCCCGAGACATCGACAAAATGACGTTTCATCGGTTCGGCGGCGTCAAGATAGATCGGCAGATGGGTAATCCCATATTGCCGAATCGCTGGCGCGGGATTAGTCGTTAAGTTGGTGGAGAACAGTTTCAGCGGAGTCTCAGAGCCGGGTGGATAGGCCAGACAGCGGACCCGCCAGCGCTGACTCTGACCTTGTCCGGTCGTCTCAACCCCCGTGATCTCACCGGGAGTCGGAGCATTGCGAGCCACAATCGCCCGCAACCGCTGGCGGCGAGCCATCGCGATGCTAAAAGGGACAAAGAGGAAGGCACCAACCCAAACCATAACGAGTGCTGGCACAATATCGGCCATCACAGCGCCAGATGATAGAGCAACGATCAGAATGATCAACCCAAGCACACCGAAACAGGAGCCACCTGCAACCGATAGCTGGCCACCGACCGAGAGTGCCACCGCCTCCGGCCGCGGACGTGGCGGCACTGGAACCAGCGCCCCAGGCGGCGGTTCACCGGGCTGGTACGGCAGCGGTTCGTAAGTATTGGGCCCAGAATCAACCATATCTACCCCATTTCGACAGACCTAGTCAATCATAGCGTTCCGTGATCGAGGACTGTCTTCATTTCGCTGGCCAACTGAGCGAGGCGGTCTTCGGCGCGGTGCCGGAGCGCTGTCAGGTCATCGAAACTGGCGTCGGGATTGACCTCAGTAATGACTTCGAAATAGCACTTGAGCTTCGGTTCGGTGCCGGAAGGTCGGATCACTACCCGATCCTTGGCGGCGGTGTGGAGGACTAGACCGTCGGTGGGGGGTAAGCCGTCTTGGCCTTCGCTGAGGTCGATGACTTGGGTTACCGGGCAACCGCCTAGTTCCCCAGGTGGGGTTTGGCGTAAGGCCGCCATCATGGTCCCGATCTCGGCGAGATCGGAAACGCGCAGGGATAACTGGGAGGTGAGATAGAGGCCGTGGCGGCGGGCCAGGTCATCGAGTAGGTCAACGATGGTCTGACCGTTCGCCGTGAGGCTCGCTACGAGACGGGCGACAGCGACTGCGGTGGCGAGGCCGTCCTTATCCCGTACGACATCGGGGCGAACACAGTAACCGATTGCCTCTTCATAAGCCATGGCGAGGTCTGGCACGCGGGCCAGCCACTTAAAACCGGTCAGCGTTTGAACGTATGGGCGGTGGTGATGGGCAGCGATAGCCGCCAGTTGACGTGAGGAGACGATCGAGTTCGCGAGCGCTCCCCCACGATCACTCGCCGCAACCTGCTCGGCCAGGATCGATCCTAGTTCATCGCCATGGAGTATTCGCCAGCCTTGGCGAGGATCCGGAATGGCGACGGCACAGCGGTCCGCATCGGGGTCGTTAGCGATCACCACATCGGCATCACACTGTCTCGCGAGGTCGACGGCGCGGTCGATCGCGCCCGGCTCCTCCGGGTTGGGGAAAGCGACGGTTGGGAAATCTGGGTTGGGTGTGAACTGGGATTCGACGACCACAACATCAGCAAAACCGGCTCTGGCAAGGGCTTGTAGGGCAATGGTGCCCCCCACTCCATGCATTGCCGTGTAGACGATGCGAATCGGTGGGTTCGGTGGTTCAGCCCTTAGATCGGCTGCCGGGGGTTCTGCCGCACCCGGATCGATCGATCCGGGTTGCCCGGGATGAGACAGTGTGGTGATGGCATGGAGATAGGTTTCGATCAGTTCTGGCCCGACTTCCCGCCAGCCCGCCTTACGGGGGATTTGGTTGGCAGGCAGCACGGCCTCGATCTGAGCCGCGATCTGAGCATCGGCTGGTGGGACGATCTGAACCCCTTGGGCGGCCTCGGGAACTAGCGAACCACCAAGGTAGACCTTGTAGCCGTTATCGGCCGCTGGGTTATGGGAGGCGGTCACCATCACTCCGGCATCAGCGGACATCTCCCGGACCGCGTAAGCCAGGATCGGGGTCGGCACCCGATCGGGCAACAGCCAGGCCTCCCCGCCGGCGGCCGTCACGACAGCCGCGGTGTCTAGGGCGAACTGACGGGAGTGATAGCGGGCATCATTACCGATCACCACTCGCGCCGGGCACTTCTGACGATGCAAGAAATCAATCAGAGCACGGGCGGCTTGAATGACGACGGCTCGATTCATCCGGTTCGGCCCCGCCGCCATCACCCCCCGCAGACCGGCGGTGCCAAACTGGAGACGAGCGGCAAAGCGATCCGCCAACTCCGCTTGAGCGGCGGGGGAAGCCAAGGCAAGCAAGCCTGA
Organism: Propionibacteriaceae bacterium; assembly: GCA_031260385.1. Taxonomy (GTDB): domain Bacteria; phylum Actinomycetota; class Actinomycetes; order Propionibacteriales; family Propionibacteriaceae; genus WQYJ01. Next base: position 6,292 of record JAIRKB010000152.1, read on the forward strand.
TAACTCGGCTTTGGCCCCTTCATCAACGTCCGATTCAATCCAGGCGATTACCTCGTCACGCGAGACCATTTCGGCCACCTCAGCGCAGTTCCGCCAGGATTGCCGCCGTGCCAGACAATCCCAGGCGGGTGGCCCCAGCCTCGATCATCGCCAAGCAGGCATCAAGGGTCCGGATCCCGCCACTGGCCTTAACCTGGAGCTCATCGCCAACGGTATCTTTCATCAGGCGAACCGCGTGGAGGGTGGCGCCACCATCGGGGTGGAAGCCAGTCGAGGTCTTCACAAAGTTGGCGCCCGCCGCTTGACTAGCCTGGCAAGCAAGAACGATCTCCTCCGGCGTCAAAGCCGCCGACTCGATGATGACCTTCAAGACGACGTCCGGCGCCGCTTCACGGACTGAGCGAATATCAGCCTGGACCTCCTGCCAAGCTCCGGCTTTGACTAGTCCGAGGTTGATCACCATATCGATCTCGTCGGCGCCGTTTTCGGCCGCCTCGGCGGCTTCTGTCGCCTTCGTCAAGGCGGTTTGAGCGCCAGAAGGGAAACCACATACGGTCGCCACCTTCAGACCACGGGCGTCAACCGGCAGCAAGGAGGGGCTGATACAGATCGCATAGACACCCAACTCCACCCCGTGATTGATCAAAGCCTCGACATTAGCGGGGGTCGCTTCGGGCTTTAGCAGGGTATGGTCGAACATCTGGGCTAGTTCATGACGGTTCATCAGGAGTCTCCTTGTCTATTGGTTATGTGAGGGGGGTCACATAGTTATGCGTGCGCGTACAACTGGGGTGGGTGGGAATGGCTGGGAAGCAAAGCTCCAGGCTCCGACTAGGGCCTGGTGAGCGCGCTCGAAGCAAGTTGGGGTGTCGCTATGAAGGGTCATCAGCGGCTGACCGCCAGTTAAGAAATCGCCAGGTTTGGCATGGAGCACGATTCCAGCCCCGGCCTGGACCGCGTCCTCGCGGCGAGCCCGACCAGCGCCCAAGCGCCAAGCCGCCACACCAACTTTGAGGGCGTCCAACCCGGTCAGATACCCCGACTCGGGGCTACTAATCACCTCAGTATGACGAGCCCAGGCCAACTCGGCCTCCGGATCCCCGCCTTGGGCCGCAATCATCGCTCGCCAACTGTCCATCGCTTGACCGTTCTGGAGCGCTTCGCGAGGATCAGCCTCCCGGAGGCGACCAGCCTGTTGCATGGCCTCAGCACTGGCGGGGCGGATCCCAGCGGCCGGAATCCCCTCCCGCTCAACGATCCGAGCGGCCGAATCCAACATCTCGCGGGCCAACTGCACCGTTAGCTCGACGACATCGGCTGGTCCGCCGCCAGCCAAGACTTCGACAGACTCCCTCACCTCAAGGGCATTACCGATCGTCAGCCCCAAAGGGGTGGACATATCAGTGATCAGGGCTGTGGTGTGGACCCCGTGATCGGCCCCGATCTCAACCATTGTTTGGGCGAGCTCCCGTGCCCGGTCAAGCTCGGTCATGAAAGCGCCCGATCCAGATTTCACATCTAGAACCAGACCAGCCGTACCTTCCGCGATCTTCTTAGACATAATCGACGAGGCGATCAACGGGATTGACGCCACCGTGCCGGTGACATCGCGTAAGGCATAAAGCTTGCGATCAGCGGGAGCCAGCCCTGAGCCAGCCTGACAGATCACCGCCCCGACCGTTTCCAACTGGCGCATCATCTCGGTATTAGTCAGCGCTGCCCGCCAGCCGGGGATCGATTCGAGCTTGTCTAGCGTACCGCCGGTATGGCCGAGGCCGCGTCCGGAGAGCTGGGGAACCCCCAAGCCGAAGGAAGCGATCAGCGGGGTCAGAGGTAAGGTGATCTTATCCCCGACTCCCCCAGTGGAATGCTTATCCACCATCACCTTGGCAATCCCGGCATAGTTGAGACGCTCCCCCGAGGCGATCATCGCCCCCGTCCAACGGTTCAACTCATCGCGCTCTAACCCACGCAAGAAGATCGCCATCAGCAAGGCAGACATCTGCTCTTCGGCAATCCGGGAGTTGGTATAGGCCTCGATCACCCAATCAATCTGGGACGGGGTCAGTCGGTGCCCATCCCGCTTGTCGATGATGATGTCAACGACGTCGAAAGGCTCAGTCATCCTTGGCCTCCGGGGCTTGAGCGCTACGGGCAGCGTAGTCAACGAGGTCATCCGCGCCGAACCACCCCGGTAACAGGTCAGCGAGCGTCGATTCACCTTGACTAGTTAGCATCGCCAACCCGGGCCCACCATGCTCCATCAGCAGTTGGCGACAACGCCCGCACGGGGTGAGCAGTTCGCCCGCCCCATCGACACAGGTGAACGCGACGAGGCGACCGCCACCCGAGGCGACTAGGGCCGAGACCAGTCCACATTCGGCACATAAGGTCAGCCCATAGGAGGCGTTCTCAACATTGCAAGCCGCGATTAGTCGACCATCATCAACCAACCCAGCGGCTCCCACCGGATAGTGGGAGTAGGGAACATAAGCGCGTCGAGCGGCGTCACGAGCGGCTCCGACCAACCCTGACCAGTCATACGTCATTGTCATCCCTTATAAGGTTTTCCTTCCATGGCGGGCGGACGGACCCGTCCAACCAGCCCGGCAACTGCGAAGATCGTCACGAGATAAGGCGCCATCAACATGAACTGGGATGGCACTTCCACCCCGACCACCCCGAGGGCATTTTGCAGGTTGTCCGCGAAACCGAAGAGCAAGGCGGCGATCAGCGCCCCCTTCGGCTTCCAGCCACCGAGGATCATCGCCGCCAAGGCGATGAACCCACGTCCGGCGCTCATGCCCTTGCCGAAAGCCAAGCCGTTAGCAATGGTGAAGAAAGCCCCACCCAGCCCGGCGATCGCTCCACCGAGAATCGTGTTGATCACCCTAGTCATATTGACTTTGATGCCCGCAGTATCGGCAGCGCGGGGGTGCTCGCCACAAGCCCGCAAACGCAAGCCCCAGCGGGACTTGAAGAGCATGATTTGCAAGACGATCACCGCGATATACATGATGTAAACCAAGGCATTCTGGGCAAAGAGGACCGGCCCCAGCACGGGGATCTCCGAAAGCAACGGAATCTTCCAGGTCGGTAGTCTGGTTGCCAGCGAGAAGGTCTGGCTCCGCGCTAGCACCGTCGAGAACAGGTAGCTAGTCACCCCAGTGACGAAAACGTTGAGCACGACACCAACGATGATGTGATCAACCCAATAGCGAACCGCGAACAAGGCCAACAGGGCGCCAACCAACGCCCCGGCGATCGGAGCGGCGAGCAGACCGAGCCAAGGGTTGCCAGTCGCTGAACCAACGACTGCCGCTAGGAAGGCACCCGCCAAGAGTTGACCTTCAATCGAAACGTTGATCACGCCGACTCGCTCGCAAACCGTGCCCGCCATCGCGCCGAAGATCAGCGGGGTGGACAAGAACAGCGCCCCAGATAATAGTGAGGTGAATTGGAGGGCGAGACCCCGCCCCGCTACTGCCCACAGCAGGAAAGCCGAGACGAAAAAGACTCCGAAGAGCGTGCCCACCCAAGCGCTGATCCGAATCGCTCCGATCCTCAGGCGTGGTGTCAGTTGAAATGGCCCCAAACGAGCGGTACGGGTGATTGATGACCACCAGGAAACGGCCACCAAAGCAAACATCAGGACAGACAAGAAGATGATCGCCCCTTGAGAGGGGAAAGACAGGTTGATCGTGCCCAACCCGCGCGTGCCGGTGACAATCGCCACCATGCTTGCCTCGCCCTTAGTCAGCGATAAGCCGAAACCGAGAGCGGCGAGGAGAGCGAAGACTGATAGGCCAATCGGCAGTTTCCACGACCGGGGTAAGAGGACCTCGTGTTCCAGGTCTGAAGCTAAAACGACCGTGCTCATGCGACGACCTCCTTCCTGGCGGCGCGGGCGTGGGCCCGAACGCGGGCTTTCGCTTGACGTTCGGAATCCGGTAGTCGGAAGATCGCTCT
>JAIRKB010000016.1 GCA_031260385.1 Propionibacteriaceae bacterium
ACCGTCGTCAACAACGCCTGAACCGACTCCACCCCAGCAGACCGACCACCATTCAAAAGCCGCAACGCCGCCGCCGCACTCTTCAACTTCGTCGCCACACTCTTATACTCAGTCGCCCCAGTACGCACCACCACCGGATCACCCGGCGTCGGATCAGAACTCCGCCCAACAGGCTTCCAATCAGTCGGTCTGGTCATGATATCTCCTAAGGTGTGGTGTCGGGGCTAGTTTCGGCTGGATCACCTAATTGAACGGTCCAGGTTTTGCCGCCTTGGGCATAAACGCAACGCCCAGGTGGATAATCGGCTCGTTTTACACGTGGGAAAGCCACTTTGAACAAGATGTCGCCATCAGAGGGATCCGGTTGCATTACCAGGCCGCGGCGATCATTGCGGATCTCGGCGATTAGGGGCCACGACGACGACCATCCCGACAACTCATGTTCACCAATGATCAAGTGACCATTACGGCGAGCCAGCTTCAAGAGTTCAACCACTGCGGCCTCGCAGGGGCTAGACACCAGGTCCGTAATCGATTCGATCACGAGGATCAACCCAGGGATGTCACCGGGGGCAAGCTCCGCCGCCCGGGCCTTGAGCTCGAGGGCGAGGGCTTTGATGTCCTCATGGGAGTGGGCTTTGCCAGCCCATCCCCCCTCGCTGGCGAGCCGGGAGCGTTGCGGCCCGAAGTAGTAGATCGGAATGTCGGGGTTCCAGCGCCGCAGAGATTGGGTAATCGTACGCAAGGCGGAACCTGATCCCGCCCCCGCCATACCGGTGACAACGAAGCCGCCTTGAGGGTGGAAGCCGAAAGGTTGAAGATTGTCTTCGCTGATCCCAAGCACCGGCAAACCGGCGACCTCGGTTGGCAGTTCACCAATAGAGATCGAACTCGTCAAGCGTTCAACCGGCGCCGTTGGGCGGATCCCGGCCGCCCGCATCTGGGCCGCAAGTTGGTCAAATTGGTGGCCTTGTTCAGCCGGAGTAGTCGCCGCGCCCGGCGTGGCGATCTGGACTTCATTAGACTCGCCGCTGAAGACCGCGCGTCCAGGGCAGGAGTCCGGGCCGAGAACATCCTTGGGAATCCCCAAGGTCATATAGGCGGCCTCGTCAACCTGCCGCAAGATCAGTCGACGCCCAAAGGCGGCGCCAAGTGAACTAGGCAGAGCCCCCGGGCGTTCGGCGGTTAGGACAACATGAATGCCGACCGCCCGCCCTTCGATGGCTAGGCGAGCGAATCGATTGTAGGTCCGAGCGGTGCTCGCAGCCACCTCGTACTTCTCACGAAAAGCGCTTAACCCATCAACGAGCAGGAGAATCCGAGCTTCAGCACTCTTCCCGGTCGCCGCCCGGTATTGGGTTATCGAGCCGGCGCGCGCTTGGGCATAGCTGGCGGATCGATCCTCGAGAATCCCGATGAGACGCTCAAGGACCCGCCCAACCCGCTCGAAGTCGGAGCCGTCAATAATCGCGCCAACGGTTGGCAGGTCTTCGAGCATTGCCAGACCAGCGGTGGAGAAGTCCAATCCGTAGATCTCAGTGCGGTATTGCGCTGCATTGGCCGCCGCGTGGTAAGCGATCGAGCGTAGGACGGTGGACTTGCCGGACCCACTGACGCCATAGATCGCCAGGTTACCTTCCTGATCAGGGTCAAAATACACTGAGTGCTGGCTCTGGTTGCCCGGGTCGTCGGCCATTCCAAGCGGAACAAGCTCACCGGGCAAGCTCAACTTTGGCAAACTGCCCAGATCGTAGCGAGTTGCCAGTTCTGCCAACCACGGCTTTCGTGGCTCTGGCAGCCTGCAGACCTCAGCGGCCGCCCTAACCATCGAAACGACCCGGGCGATGTCGGTCGGGCCTTCATCACTGACCCGGCTTGGAGCCCGGGTGTCGGGAATCTCCCAGGGGGTCCCCGCTCCAAATCTCATCGTTTCGATCTCGATACTTGCCGGTTCCGGCTCGGAGGATGTCCGACCGCCGGCATAACCAGCTTGGAACAAGGCCACCCGCCCTGGACCGGTTCGCACAGCACCACGTCCGGGCACGCGGGGATCAAACTCCCCCGCCAATGGCACATCGATCACATCGGTCGAGTCGGTTTCGTCGGCCATCCGCAAGGCGATTCGCAGGTTGGTATTGGCGCGTAGGTTGGACGTGATCACCCCAGCGGGACGTTGGGTGGCGAGGATGAGATGGAGACCAAGCGATCGTCCGCGTTGGGCAACATCAACCACCCCATCAACGAACTCAGGAACCTCTTTGGCGAGGGCGGCAAACTCGTCAACCACAATGATCAAGGCTGGTGGACACTCGGGATCACCGAGCCGTTCCAGGGCCAGCAAGTCCTTGGCCTTCTTCTGGTTTAGCAAATGCTCCCGATAACGAAGCTCAGCACGTAGCGAGGTCAAGGCCCGTCGGACCAAGTGCGGCGACAGGTCGGTAACTAGGCCGACGCTATGAGGCAACTGAATACAATCCGCGAAAGCGGCGCCACCCTTATAGTCTACGAACAGGAAGGTCACCCGTTGCGGGCTGTGGTTGGTGGCCATCCCCAAAACCCAGGACTGGAGAAACTCGGACTTGCCCGATCCGGTCGTACCGCCAACCAGGGCATGCGGACCTTGGGTGCGGATGTCCAGCGAGAACTCGCCTTGGGCCCCTTGACCAACCATCGCCCGCAGCGTCGCCGGAGCTTTCCCGCGCGGGGCAGCGGAGTTGTGCAATGAGCCGGACTCCACCCACCTTTCGACCGTGACCTGGGGATCATCAGCGACGCTGGGCCCAATCAGGGAGAGGTAAGACACCGCCCTGGGAATATCCGATTGGTCAACAATCGGCGCCCCTGCGTCCAGGATCGGTGACAGCCGATGCGCCATGTCTTCTGCTAGTTGAGCGGTGAGTGGTTCGACCCGCGTAATCTCAGTCAGGCGTCGCTCATCGACAAAACCAGCGTTGATCTGTTGTTGGGCATCCTGGTTAAGGTATGCCCGACAGGCCGCTGGCAGATCTTCCTGGCTCTCCGCCAGCCAGATCATATGGACGCCGACCGCCGGCCCATCTTCGGCAATCGTCACCAGTCGCCCGCGTTCCACCGGCGCATCGTTTTCGACCAGGACCACCACGGCCGGAATCGTCACTGCTGATCGAGTCTTGGACTTCCGAGCCGCAACCAGCTCCTCGAGTTGGCTCACCAAAGCGGAGACGGCAGGGGCGGTGGAGGCGAGATGTGGGCCGCCTAGGGGCGAGTGAGTTGAGCCGACGTGAGATAGCCACATTAGCCACTCCCAACGCCCACAAGAATCACTAGAGGCCAAGGCGGCGAGGCTGACCTCGGCTGGTGAGTGCTGGCAGACCAGTTGGGCGACATAGTTTCGCGCCACCAGATCGACCCAGTCGCGCGGCCCGGAGAGGCCGAGATTGCCCACCGTACGCAAGCCGACAACAATCGGCACGTCCTCAACAAACTCTGCTTTCTTCACCACCTCTTCAACCAGAGCCCAGGTCGGACCATCGGCCCCCCGACGTTCTGGAGACTTTAGCTCATGGCGAGACTTCGTTTTGCCATACCCAAGGTTGATGCTCAGGAAGGCTTCGTCGTCTGGTCGGCGATGCCACAGGTCCGGAGTCTTCCTAAAACCGGCTTCAAGAATGGCGCCGAGGGGAAGCACCTCTTTAGAGCGGGCTTGCCGCTCCTCGTCTAGGGCTTCCTCAATCGTCGTAGTCAGATCAGCCATATCCTTGCTGAACTGGCGGCGGTCTTTGCGTTTGGCGAGGCGATCGGTGACGATGGAATCAAGGAAGGTAATCATAGAGATCAGGGGCGACATTGCCACAAAGATCATGCTCATCGGGCTTCGACCCTGGGTGAAGTACAAGACCGCACCCATCACCAGGGGTGTGACCATCGCTATCCAGGGAAGTTTGCCAGACTGCGGCCGCTCCGGTGGGGCGGGCACCTCAAACTTCTTGCCTTCATAAGGCTCCCGAACCAGCGGCGACCGGTTAAAGTCGACATTGATCGATACCACCCGCCCGGCGAGCTCGGGGCTAGGCTCCACCATGACGGTCGTCTCACCGATTACGACGGTATCGCTAGGCCCGAGTACGGCGTGATCAACGGTAACATCTTTGATCACCAGACCATTCGAAGAGTGTAGGTCGGCGATCTCAATCTGGTCGGTGAGAATGAGGCTATCATGTTGCCTGGACACAAACCGATCCATCAACGTGATATCGCATTCTTCATCACGGCCAATGATATTTGGCCCAAAACGTAGCGGGTAGCTCTTCCCGGCATTGACGCCGGTCAGCACCTTTAGCCGAGCGGGTGAGGAGGCTCCCCGCCCCACGCCCTCAACCCACTGGACCACTCGAACCCGTTGACCGGAACGTAACGAGGTCTCTGACAATAGTGATCTCGGCGGCAGCACATCGAGCAGTTCGTCGCGGTCAGACAATATCTGTAAACTCAACACCCGATCCGGTGGGGTGGGGATCTGGGTTAGTCCGGCTTGGATCGCGGCGGCAATCTCCGACACGGTGGCAGTGCCTTCGGCCGTGACGGTCGCAGCACAAGCCGGACCGTTCGGCAAGGCCAAACTTAGCTTGATACGCATGGCGCTCCTCTACCCCTATTCATACCTCCCCCAAAACCCTTCCTACCCCAGTTAGTTCCGAAGCGCTAAGACTAAGGCCCTTACTTAGTGGTGTCCTCCACCAGCCAACGACCGTTGAAGACCACGTTATCTGCTAGCTTAGTGAACAACTGAACCGCTTCGAGATGAGGAGTCGAGAAGCTGATGTGCCCAACATGATCACCATCGGGGGCGGCTAACCAATAGTCGATGTTTAACAACTGAACCACCTGTCCACCGAGGCGCTCATCGCCGCCCCGCACCCGAGAGTGTCGCAGGATGGGCCCAAGGGCGTGCTCAACGCGAACCAGCTCATCCTCGGGCTCCGCCTTACTCGCCAAATGGTCGGCGAGCCGGTCAAGGTGTGCTCCCACGGTGGAGTCCGCTCCCAGGGAGTGACAATAAGTGACCACACTCATAGCGGCCGCCACCTCATTTTTACGGGCGACAAGGAACCCCATCTCACTGCCCCCAACCTGCATGGCATCGTTGGCGGTCGTTGTCAACCAGGTTGTTAGCTCCCGGCGCAGCAGCGCCGCATCGTCGCCGAGGGTCCGGGTCTGGTCGGCAACTAGCTTTTTAATCTGACTCTCTTGCCGCTCCACAGTGGTGAGGTCGATTGTGCCCCAGTTGGCGTCGAGTTGGAGATCAAAACCGATCACTGCCGGCAGCGGACCCTCCAGCGGCTCCCCCGTCGGTTCAAGTTGGTTCGGATCGTCAGCGTCACTAGTGTCGTCATCGTCGAGGAATGAGGCTAAGACCGCGGCGGACAAGATCATTGAATGCGGCCCTGCTGGATCAAAGACGACCACCTGAACCTCTTCCAGGTGATGAGTGAGGTAATCCACGACGGCCGCGCCATGCTGAATGACGAAGGTCTGCTCACTATCACCAACCAAGAACTGCTCCAGGGTGACCGCTGATGAGAATAGGCATAAGGCCGCCCCAGGCTCGGCTTCAGCACTAGCAAAGATCCGCGTTACGACCGCACCATCGGCCGATATCGTTACGGGAAGTAAGACCATATTGAATGCTAAGGCCTCGAGCACTGCCGCCAGATCTTCGTCTGCCAAGGCCCGAGCCAGCGGTTCGGATCCAATCTCTGGCATCGCCATGACCGGGATTACCTGGGTTGGCGCGTCGGGGCTCGTCGCCTCCCCCGCCCCACCGAGGCTGAAGATCACCAGATCGGGGGTCTCGATTACCGCCTTTGGCGCCGCAGACGCGGAGGTGTCATCTACCTCCGCGTCTACAACTATCGAACTGATCACCGGACCAGCACCTTGGGGAAGATCAGACATCGCCTGGCTGGAACTGTGAGACCAACGCGGGTCCCCGCTGCCAAACTGGACGACTGGGCTTTCTAGGGAATCGGCGTTCATTGTCACACTACTCTCTTCTTGATCATCAAACACTGGCTACTGGGCCTCTTGTTTTCGCGGCGGGAGTTACGCCTTTCATGGCGTCTTTATCGGTTAACGACTTCGCGCCATCCTCATCGATTTGGATCCAAGTCTCCTGGACCATCGTTGCGGTGTCCGCTAGCCCTCTCATCGCTTCTGTCATCTTGCCCCTAGTGATTTCCCACTTCGAAGCGAAGTCCTTAACAGTGTCCGACAACTTGCTGTGGCCAACGGCACCCGCAATCTTCGTAGAGTCGGTTTTGGCCGATTCGAAATCCGTCGCAACGGACTCAAGGTCACTTGCAAGTGTCCCAATAGCATCCACATCAACTGTCATCTTGGGCATAATTCCTCATTCTCCTTTAGCCAGTTCCCGGTGCATTACCACGGTGTTGTGATTTGGTTAACCAGCGGAAATGGAGGCCCCCATGTCGCCGTCCATTGAGGTGACGCCATCAACATAGCCCGTCAGGAACTCACCGAGAGGCCCCAGATTCTCGCTTACCTGCTTCAACCCGTTCGCCAGCTCATTGAACTGGGTCTCGTAGGCGCCCGAAGCGGTGGCGGTAACAAAACCGCTCTCAACTAGATTGGTGACTGCCGCGAGCACAGTCGCAACTTGATCGCCGATCTCCGTTTGGGCATTAGTCAACTGGGTCGCAACGCCCTTCATCGCTTCCGGGTCATAGAAATAGGTCCCTGTCATTGTTATCTCCTTGCTTAATTGGTCATACCCCATAGAACGACCTGTGCAATTTCATTGTTGCAGCTTTCTTTTCCGAGCACAACATGCCCTATCTGCCTGGCAGGCAGTAAGATGCCTAGTAGCGTTTGTTTTCTGGCTTTGTTGGCAAATGTGAAACCGGGATAATTGAGGGTATGGGGTGACGATGACTACTGATTTGCTAGGTGATCGGTATCAACTAGGAACCGAAATCGGTTATGGGGCGATGGGTGACGTCTACTCCGCCCGCGACACTGTTCTTAAACGCGATGTGGCCGTCAAAAGGCTCAGCCTGGCCATGTCAAAAAACCCGAGCTCGCGAACACGGTTTAGGCGCGAAGCCGAAGCCTCCGCCGGTCTCAACCACCCGAATATTGTCACCGTGCACGACACCGGCGAATACTTCGACCACGCTAGCCAGACGATGATCCCCTACATCGTCATGGAGTTGGTCGAAGGGCACACCTTGCAGCGAGCCCTGAAAAGCGGGCACCAGTTCACTGTTGAGTCGGCCCTGGAGATCACCCAATCCGTGCTCAAGGCCCTAAACTACTCTCATTCCCACGGCATCGTGCACCGCGACATCAAACCGGCCAATGTCATGCTCACAAAAGGCGGTCAAATCAAGGTTCTTGACTTCGGAATCGCCCAAACCGGCCAAGGTGCTGGCGAAGCCCTCACCGAGACGGCGGCGGTGCTTGGCACACCCCAATACCTCTCCCCCGAGCAAGCCCATGGCAAGAAAGCCGATGCCCGTTCTGACCTCTACTCGGTTGGTTGTCTGCTGTATGAGTTGCTCACGAGCCAGCCACCCTTCACCGGCGAATCCACTATTTCGATTGTGCTCCAACATATCAGCGCCGACGCCCTACCGCCCTCCGCCCTAAACGCCACAATCCCCCATAGCGTCGACGCAATCTGCGCCAAAGCGATGGCCAAAGACCCGGCTGCCCGCTATCAGACCGCCTCAGAGATGATCGATGCCATCACCCACCTCGACTGGAGCCAAGACTCATCGACCAAGATTACGAAAGCGCCAAAGCCCGTTGCCAATGCCGCTCCCCCGCCAACCTTTGTCCCCGCCACCATGCCGGTAGACTCGCGCCCAACCTGGTCCGATTACTCCCCCCCAGTAGACACCGAACCTCCGCATCCCGGTCAACCAGCAAAATCGAAGCGTCGAACTTGGCCAATCATCGCAGTGGTGGTCACGGTGTTATTGGCTAGTGTGGGCGGGATCCTCGCTTGGCAACTTACCAAAGAGCCCACCCCTAAGCCAGTCGATCCCACTGAGACGTCCACTACACCGCTGGTGACCGGAGTCACCATTCGTGGTATCACCTACTCGACTGATCTGACCGAGCTGACCATCACGGACCAAGAGTTGACCACTCCCGAGATTAAGCAACTGTGCCACATGGTCAATCTGACTTATCTTGATTTGAGCAATAACCTGATCCGTGACCTTAGCTCGCTCAACGATCTCACTCACCTGTGGGAACTGCGGCTAACTGGTAACCGGATCTCCGATGTCAGCCCGCTGGCCGGATTGGTCAACTTGAGGGTCTTGCACTTGAACAAAAACCAAATCAACGAGATAGAGCCCCTAAGTGAGTTGACCAAGTTAACCGAGCTTAGGCTCTCCGATAATAAGGTCGTTAATCTCACGCCTCTTGGAGGGCTGACCGCTCTTAAGACCTTGGCAGTGTCGGACAATGAGGTGGTCGACCTCAATCCACTAAGCGCCTTGAGCAGCCTGACCGAGTTAGTCATCACTGGAAACAAGGTCTCCGACCTTAGTCCGCTAGTTGGACTACCTTTGAATGATTTGCAAGCAGGTTACAACCAAATCACAGATCTGACTCCGCTATCCGAACTGCCCTTAACAAACCTATCCCTAAGCGGTAACCGAATCAGCGACCTCGCGCCCCTCTATGCCCTGGCTGGACTGTCATATCTCTCCATTGCCTCCAACTCCGCCTTGACCCAGGAGCAGGTCGATGACCTGCAGGCCGCTTTGCCCGATTGCTGGATTCTGTATTGGTGATCGGCTCAGACCGCTAGAACGGCGGAGACATCGATGTCGAGGCTCGCGAGGTGTGCCCGCCCACCGAGGAAGCCAAGTTCTAGGAGGACGACGACGTGGACGAGGTCAGCACCAAGGTCTTGAATCAACCGGGCGGTGGCACCGATCGTGCCACCGGTAGCGAGAACATCATCAATCACTAAGACCCGGGCACCATGGCCGATGGCATCCTGGTGAACCGTGAGGGTGTCCTGACCGTACTCCAAGTCGAAGGTTTGAGAATAGACATCGCGCGGTAGTTTGCCAGGTTTTCGCACCGGGACAAACCCCACCCCTAGTTCCAGAGCGATCGGGGCCGCGAACATGAAGCCGCGAGCTTCCATCCCAACCACCATGTCAATATCAGGCGGTGCTAAGTCAATCATCGCTTCAATACTGGCCTGATAGGCCGGCGGGCAAGCCAGCAAAGGGGTGATGTCCTTGAAGACAACGCCCGGGCGAGGGAAATCCGCTACATCCCTAATGCAAGAGGCAATCAAACCCAGACGTTCGTCATTCGTCATCGCAGCTCCTTGGCAGCAGCCTCCTTGGATGCCTCGATCTTGGCTAGCTTGGCGCGACGCTTGGCGACGCGCATCGCTTGCTGTTTCATGCCAGGTTCCAGCATCCTCAACTGCGAGAGCAACGGGGTGGCGATGAAGATCGAGGAGTAGGCGGCCACGATCATACCGACGAACAAGGACAGGCCAAGATCTTCTAGCGGCCCGGATCCAAGGATGAAAGCGCCCGCGAAGAGCAGCGCCGCCACTGGCAGCACCCCGATGACGGTGGTGTTGATCGAACGAACCAACACCTGGTTCACCGAGTGGTTGGCCGCTTCGGCATAGGTCCAGCGGTAATCATCCATCTTGGCGGTATTCTCCCGCAGTTTGTCGAACACAACCACGGTGTCATAGAGGGAGTAACCCAAAATCGTGAGCACCCCGGTCAGAGTCGCTGGCGTGACCGAGAACCCGGCGAGGGCGTAAACCCCAACCGTGATCGTCAAGTCATGGAGCAGCGAGATAATCGCCGCCAAGGCTTTCTTCCAGTCTCGGAAATAAATCCCGATCAGCAAGGCGACCAAACATAAGAAGATCACTAAGGCGATCCCGGCTTGTTGGGTGACCTGGCGGCCCCAGGAGGCGCCAATCTGCTGGTAGGCCACCGACTCAACATCGACACCCGCCGCTTTGGCGATCGCCTCCCGCATGGCAATCTGCTCGTCGACATCGAGGGAGCGGGTCTCAATCGAGACTCGACCGATTCCGATTGTTGTCACGGTAGTGGCATCAAGATCGCGAATCCCGGTCTCAAGCACGACCGCTCGGAAGTCGTCGGCAGTCGAAGCGGTCACCTGGGCGACCTCGACTTGGAAGTTGGAGCCGCCGCGGAACTCAATTCCGAGGTTCAAGGGCCGCAAGACCAAGGCCGCGATGGAGGCCAAGATCAGGATCGCGGAGATGAGATACCACCGCTTGGCGTTACCAATGAAGTTGATAGCCAGGTCGCCAGTCCACAACCGGTGGGCAAAGCCGACCTTCGTTCGCGAGGATTCGGGGGCTTCGAGTCGGACTTCGGTGATGTCGTCGAGCAGGACGCTGTTGTCTTTCTTAGCCATCACGCCTCCTTTACCATCAGTTCGCGGGTGCGGGACTTGCGCGCCCCTTGGCCTAGATGTTCGGCTTCAAACCCCGAACCGGGTTGCCCAGTGCCGAAGAACTTGGTTCTCACCAACACCGAGATCAAAGGCTTAGTGAAGAAGAAGATAATCGCCAGGTCAACCAGGGTGGTCAGACCCAAGGCGAAAGCGAAGCCCTTCACCGTGCCAATCGAGAGAATGTAGAGGATCACCGCCGAGAGTAGGGTGACCATGTCCGCCACGACGATCGTCCGTCGGGCTTTCACCCAGCCGGTTTCCACAGCCGTACGCAAAGAGCGACCCTCCCGGGCTTCATCTCGAACCCGTTCAAAGAAGATGACGAAGGAGTCCGCCGTGATACCAATGGCGACAATCACACCAGCCAAACCGGGCAACGACAAGGCGAAACCCATAGACTCTCCGAGAAGCACGATCAAGGTGTAGAGGGTCGCGCCAGCAATCGCCAGTGAGGAGAAGACGACGACCGACAAACCGCGGTAGTAGATGATACAGAAGATGATGACCAGCAGGAGGCCGATGCCACCGGCGATCAAACCGGCCGTCAACTGGTCCCCACCAAGGGTGGCGGACACCGTCTCAACATTTGAAAGTTCGAAGGCCAGCGGCAAGGCGCCATACTTCAGAACGTTGGCTAGATTCATCGCCGAGGCTTGGGTCATCCCACCGCCGCTGATTTGGGCGGAACCGTCCGGGATCCGATTGGAGACCGATGGTGCCGAGATCACCTTGCCGTCAAGGACAATCGCAAACTGGTTGGTTGGGGAAGCCGCCCCCGCTAATCCGGCGGTCGCCTCGGAGAAGAGCTTGCCACCGAAGGTGTTGAACCGCAGCGAGACAGCCCAGTTCAGTTCCTGGGGTGGGATGCCAGCCGATGCGGTCTCCAGCAGGTTGCCTTCGATCAGACGCGGGCCGAGGAGATATTTGTAGCCGGTTGAGCTACCGGATTCGACATCAGAGCGCAAACAAGCGAAGAAAGGCTGGTCCCAGACCTGCGGGATCGAGTCGCCACACTCAAAGGTAGCGAAATCCGCTTCATCGTCCTCGGTTGGCACCCATTCCAACTGCTCGTTGATGTAGTCAACCCGGCCTTGCTCGGTGGATGGTAACTCCGTGGTTGGCTGGTCAGGACGAGCGTTAACCGACGCTGGCACGCGCGGTAGCTCGATAGCGCGACCCTCTTCGACAATTTCCACTTGGGCTTGGGCATAGACGCGCCGGAACTCCAGTTGGGCTGTCTGGCCAACCATCGCCACCAACTCGTCGCCTTGGACGTTCGGCACAGAGACCAGAATCTGATTGGTGCCTGAGGTGGTCACGGAGGCCTCACCAACGCCCAGCGAGTTCACCCGCTGCTCGATGATGGTCCGGGCTTGTTCGAGGGAGGCGGAATCGACCGTTCCTCCTCCAGTCAGGTTGGTCGCTGTCAGGGTGATGGTCGTACCACCACTGAGGTCAAGACCAAGCTTTGGCGTCCAAG
>JAIRKB010000018.1 GCA_031260385.1 Propionibacteriaceae bacterium
CCTCCACAAGACCCGTCGGGCCTCCGATCTGACGACCAGAAATCAGGCCCTCGATGAGCTCGCCCAGACCCTCAAGATGGAGTCTGCCCCGCTGCGGATCGAGTGTTACGACATCGCCCACCTTCAGGGCACCAATACCGTCGCTTCAATGGTGGTCTTTGAGGACGGTCTTGCCCGCAAGTCCGAATATCGACATTTTGCGATCACGACCGTGGAATCGAATGACCCCGGCGCCATGAAAGAGGTTCTGACTAGGCGATTCTCGCGCTTGCGAACCGATCAAGCGGTCTTGGAATCAGAGGATGCTCGCAGCGGACTAGTCGATGCCACCACCCGTACCGCCCGGCGCTTTGCCTATCTACCGGCCTTGGTTGTCGTTGATGGTGGCGTGCCCCAAGCCAATGCCGCCCGGGCCACCCTCAACGAACTAGGTTTCAACGACCTGATGGTGGTCGGCCTCGCTAAGCGTCTCGAAGAGATCTGGTTGCCGGGTGAGACCCGCCCGATCCTTTTGCCCAGAACCTCCCAAGCCCTCTACCTCCTCCAGCGGATTCGCGACGAGGCGCACCGCTTCGCCAACACCTACCACCGCAAGAAGCGGTCCCGTTCGATGGCGGAATCGCTGCTCGACGACGTCAACGGCCTCGGGGAGGTCCGTCGCAAGGCCTTACTGAAGGCCTTCCCCTCCCTGAAGGCCCTGAGGGCGGCTAGTGCAGACGAGATCGCCCTCGTCCCAGGGTTCGGGCCCCGGCTCGCCGCCGCCGTCGTCGAAGCGGTCGCCAAGAAACCCGAGGCGATCAACCTGACAACCGGCGAAATCCTCGACTAGTCAGGCTAGTCACCGCTTCGTCCGTCCGTCTCATCTAGCTAATAAGCTCAACTTTTCTAGTCAACCAAGACTAGAGTGGGCAGGCGATGTCCACCTCGAAGCCACCAGGATTCTTCACCCCTCGTCTGATCGTCTCCGCTTACGGTCCGACCTTCTTCTCGACGATTGGGTACGGCGCGCTGATCCCGCTGATTCCCCTGACGGCGCTCCAACTTGGCGCCTCTGTGCCTTTGTCAGCGCTGGTTACCGGGTTAATGGGCGTGGGTACGGTGGTCAGCGACCTGCCCGCCAGCTGGGTCACCACAAAACTCGGTGAGAAGCGTTCCATCATCCTGGCCTGCCTATGGGATGTTGTCTGGATGGTGGTGGCCTTTCTGGCTACCACCTTGGCGGTCTTTGCTTTGGCGGTTTTTGCGGTCGGGCTGTCAGCGGCGGTCTTTGGCTTGGCTCGCCAGACCTACTTGACCGAAGCGGTGCCGATTCGACTACGCGCCCGGGCGATGTCGAGTCTCGGTGGCACCTTCCGGATGGGCGGGTTTTTTGGTCCGTTGGCCGGAGCAGCGATTGTGGCAAGCTGGCATCTCCAAGCCGCCTATGTTTTTGCCGCCACCATGTGCCTATTCGCAGCGGCTGTCACCTCGCTGCTGCCTGACCTCCCGGATAGTGGGAACCCTAGCGATCCCAGCGAGGCTCAACCTCGTCTCTTCACGGTGCTCAGAGCTCATCGGGCGGTCTTTGTCACCCTGGGGCTAGGGTCACTGATGATTAACCTCGCTCGCATCGCCCGCCAGGTCGTCTTACCGCTGTGGTGTGAGGCGATCGGCCTAGACCCCACTCAAACCTCGCTCATCTACGCGGTCTCGATGGGGATCGACATGACATTGTTCTTCCTTGGCGGCTGGATAATGGATCGCTTTGGGCGGATCTGGGTGGCCTTGCCATCGCTGATCATCTTGGGCGTTGGCTTGATCAGTCTCGGATTTACCACCACCGCCACCGCCGTGATCGTAGTGGCGGTGATCCTGGGGTTGGGCAATGGGATCGGTGCTGGCATTATCCTCACTCTCGGCTCAGATGCCTCCCCAACTCAGGGACGGGCCCAGTTCCTCGCTGGCTGGCGCCTACTAGCCGATGCTGGTGTGATGGCGAGCCCGCTGGCCGTCGCGGCGCTGACAACCCTAGTGTCGCTCGGTTTCGCCACCACCACCCTAGGCGGCCTCGCCTTCGTCGGTGCCGCCTGGCTCGGCTATTGGCTCCGCCACCCCCGCGCCACCCAATGATTCCGTCCGCCGATCGGTCGAATCGGGTAAAGTGCTCCTGAGTTGTCAGGAGGTGCTTGATGGCGTACGTGCTCGTCGCCGAAGATGACCGGGCAATCGCGGCTCTGCTAAGCCAATACATCGTCGAGGAGTCACCCCAGTCGAAGGTCGCTCAGTTCGCGAGCGCCGCCGACGCTTATCGTTGCGCCGAGCAGGTCAAGGTTGATCTCTTCATCTTGGACATCCAACTAGAGGACTATGCCGGGACGAGCCTGGCCCGCCAGCTTCGGGCGCTGCCGCAGTATCGCTTCACCCCAATCATCTTTGTCACCGGGATGGCTAGTGAGGAACTATCGGCCTACCGCGATGTCCAAGCCCATCGATTCCTGACCAAGCCTTTCACTAAAGACCAGTTTGTCGCCGCCTTTCGCGCCGGGATCGACCTGTCCGGCTGGCTAAGTGAGCCGGCACCCCGCTTAAGGATTACCCAAAAGTCCTTCATTTTTGAGTACGAGTTGTCAACGATCGTCTTTGTGGAATCCTTTGGAAAACGTTTGGTGATCCACGTCAACCGGTCGGGGCTGAAGCAAGACACGATCACCGGTCTGACCCTAGGACGCCTCCTGGCGATGTTGCCGACAGCGGACTTCATCCAGTGTCACAAGAGCTATCTGGTCCAGCGCCGCTATATTCGGCGGATCGACAAAGGCGAGATGCGGATCATTCTGGCGCCCGACGATCGAGCGATACCGATTGGTGAAGCGTATCGCGCCAATCTGTGGTCAGGGGGTGATGATGTCAATCGCCATTGAAGTGGCCCTAGACGCCGTGATCCTCTTCCTAGTCGGCTTCGGGTTATTCGCAGAGCGCAAGCTCAAACTCCGCGATGGGTTGCTATTCTCCGGTCTAGCCCTATTTTGCGCGGTGAGCCGTCTCCATGTCGTCTCGGGGCTACCAGTCGATGCCCGGACCTTCTCCTGGGCGGCAAATGGCTATGCTGTCTTGCCGATCGATAATTGGTATTCCCTGGCGTTCCTGATCCTGGCAACGGTGATTGCCTGGAGTTGGTCATTTGGTCGTCCCGCTGTTTACACAGTGTTCGCCACCCTGGCCGCTTTCAGCTTGCTAATCGTCGTCCGAGAGGCCTTCATCGGGCTGTTCTACGCCTTAGGCGCTGGCAGCCAACCTTGGGCGGCGCTGGTGAGCCGGGCCTGTTCTCTGCTGGCTCTCGTCGTCATTGTGATCAGTGGTCGCCTGCGGTGGTTGCGTGAGCGCATCGCCGAAGGTTCTCTGGTGGTCCGGTTCATGATCGTCAATAGTTGCGGATTATTGGTGGCGCTGGTCGCCTTACTCGGTTTCGATGCCTCCCGTACCTCCGATAATCTCGGGGTGATCGCCGCCACCCTGACTGGGCTAGCGCTGGTGAACTTGCTGGTCGGCCTCTATCTTCAGCAACGTGCCAACGAAAAGAAACGGATTGCCTTAATCGAGCAGTACATCCCGATTATTGAGCAGTTGATCGCCCAGGTGCGGGCCCGCCTCCATGAACACAACAACCGCTTGCTAGCGATTGCTGCCGTGGCTCAGATGGCCACCAGCCTTGAGGAAGCTCAAGCGGATATTGCCGCGCTGACCAGGGGGTTGCCGCTCGATCCCGCTGAGCAAAGCCTCCTGGACTGCGACTCCCGGATCGCCGCTGGTTTGATTATCGCCAAGATGACCCAAGCCGAGAAGGCGGGGATCACCGTGGTCGTGGAGATCACCGCTTCGCCGAAGCGAGCCAACGCCAGCGAACTTGAGGTCGTGGAAATCCTCGGAATCCTACTCGACAATGCCATCGAGGCCTCACAAGTGGGGGATCGGGTCTACCTGCGCCTAGAGCGGGCTGACGATGCCCTGTCAATCACGGTGGCGAATCCACACCCCCCACTCAGCGCTCAGGAGGTAATCCGCTTATTTCGTCGCCATTATTCGACGAAGACCGCAGGGGGCGATCGCGGCCATGGGCTAGCAAACCTGAAAGCGATTGTTGAACGTCGGCGCGGCAAGGTGTTGGCTCATAATGCGGTGATTGCTCAGCGGGATTACTTGACGATCGGTGCCCTCCTGCCCTGACCTTCGCGGGATGTTGGCGACTCGGTGCCCGCGTTCGTGCCGTTTGAACGGGTGTTTGTGACGAATTGATTGTCTTCCCTTCATGGCAGCGATATTTTTGCTTATAAGGAAGGTGTTCGATGAAACTCCAAATGATGACGCGATTGGTTAGGACTGAACTCGCCAAACTGCGGCTCCCGGTGACCCTCACCATTACGCTGCTGACGGTTGGCACGATCATTCTCACCGGCGTTCTTTACACCGACTACTCCCTCGCTTATGACCTGGAGGCCTGGGAGGTCGGGACGGCGCTGGTTAGCTTTTTGTTTCCGGTCTTTGTGGTCGTGCCGATCTGTTGGACGGCCTACTTCGAGCGCCGGAACGGCTTCCTGGCTTACGTTATTCCGCGTGTGCCACCACGGCGTTACCTGGCCGCCAAGTGGATCGCAGCGGCCCTATCGGCCTTGGGGATCATGGTGATTCCCTACCTCGCCTCGGCGCTATTCGCCTTGTACGTCAAGCCCGCGATCACCCCCTTCGAGCGCGCCTCCTTCGACCACATCTTCTTGACTGCCTTCACCCAAACCCCGCTGGCGTACGCTTGCCTACTCTCCTTGTGGCGCGGTGTCATCGCCGTGTTGGTGATGAGTCTTGGGTTCGTCTTCTCCTTGTATGTGCGCAATATTTTCGTGATCCTCACTGGGCCGTTCATCTACGCGATCTTGGAGAACTTCGTCTTCGCCATTCTTGGGGTCCCGCAATACCGCTTGGTCACCAGCTTCGATCCGACAGTGGTGGTTGTCGACTCGTTGTGGTCGCTCGCAGTTGGCCCTGGGCTGCTCTGTGCCGTCATCGCCGTGACCTGGCTGGCTTTCGCAGTCATCAAGCGAGAACCGGTTTTCAAGGTTTAGGGGACTGCCATGACGCTGTTGGGAAAGAATCTTGCGACTCCGG
>JAIRKB010000198.1 GCA_031260385.1 Propionibacteriaceae bacterium
CGGTGAGGAACTAGAGCGCCTCCACATCCTAACCAGAGCCGATTGTACGACCCGGATCCGGGCCAAAGCCGACCGCCTCCGTCGCGCCTACGAAGAACTCGAATGGCGGATCGATGAACTTGCCGCCCAAGAGGAACTCGACTCCATCCGTCCCGACCTCGACGGCAACCAGATCATGGCCCTACTCGGCATCGGCCCCAGCCGTACGGTTGGTGAAGCCTACAACTTCTTGCTCGAACGCCGTCTCGACCGCGGCCCCGTCCCCCCCGCCCAAGCCGAAGCCGAGCTCCTAGACTGGTGGCAGATCAACCCCAACAACCCTGCCCGCGCTAGCTAGCAACGCCAGCGTCCATTCCACTGGACGAAAGTCTGCGTTTTAGCAAAATCGTCCAATGAAATGGACAGTAATCTTCCTATTGTCAGTTCTGTCCAGTGGAATGGACACTAAGCGGCGAGTGGTTCAGAGGCGATCGCCGGTGTGGTAGTCGAAGTAGGTTTCGGTGCCGTCATCGGGTGATTCGCGGAGCATGTAGACGATGATGACGACCTTTCCGTTTACGATCTCGGAGATGGCAATGTTGTGAGCCTGGGGGATCTCGGCGGCGAAGGCGTCGATATTGCGATTAAGGATGGTGTCGATCGGGTTCGTGCCGGTGTAGTCACGGGAGAGGTGTTCGACGAAGGTGCTCCCGATTTGGACGGAGTCCACCCGCCAGTAGTCACCGTACGGTGATAGATCGGCGGCCAACATGATCGGTTGACGAACATCGTGTTGTTCGCTAAAGGCCGAGGTTTCGCTGATCAGGAAGGGGTTGCCGAGGGGGAACTGGATGTAAAGCTCACCGGTGTCGATCCTCAGGCCGAAGGCAGGGTAATCGGCGGGGATGCCGGTGAAGTTGCTGGCGCTCTCACCTGGCCAACAGCCCCGATAGGTGGAGCAGCGAACCAGGGCTTGGTTGGTGCCGGGATCCAGCAGATGTTGGTTGATGAGCGAAACATAGTTCACGCCATCGTAGAACAGGTCAGACAAGCCGAGTTGCTGGCCGTCGCTCAGTCGAAAGACCGCAGTCTGCAGTGGCAGGGGACGCCCCTCCACGTTACGGCCATACTCGATCACGAATAGCCCGCGACCGGATTGGGTGTACCAGCGCTCCAGCTCGGAGACGGGGTTTTGATCGATCCAGGCCTGTACGGCCGCCTGAGCGGCGGGATAACCAGGGATGGTCACCTGTGGGGTCGCCAAGTCGCGGTCGTCGAGGCAGTCCAAGGGCCTACCGTCGTCGGCGAGTCCACAGACCCCCCCGGAGACGAAGTCGGGAGCACGCTGGTCGCGGGGTCCACCCGTACCAATAGACTGGCTGGTGTTTTCCGGCGTTGAACCGAAGTAGCCATAGTCGGCTTGGGCGGGGACGATATTGGCGGGATCCAAGGGGACATAGGCATTAGCGGAGGCCAGTTGCTGGGCTTCGTCACTCAGCATCCAGGCAATGAGTTGCCGGGCGGGCGAGTTAGCGGGTTCGTCAGAGCGTACGACGGCGTAGTAGTGGGTCCCATAGCGGTAGGAATCATCGGAGATCGTCTGATTTGACGGTGCCACCCCATCAATCGCGAGCAACTCAACAGTGTCCTTGACATACATCTGCTGGGTGTAATAGAACACCGAATAGCCCAAGGCGGCCGGCGAGTTATCGTACTGGGCGATGACATCGACTAGCTGCCCCATCGAAGCCGGACGCCACTCCAAAGGGGCGTCCATCGGTGTGACATCCCGCATTGCCAACTGGAGGAAGAGGGTCTGGGAACCGGAGTTAATCTCGCGCTGATAAGGGATGATTGACAGGTCATCCCCGCCAACCTCGGCCCAGTTCGTCACCTCACCGGTGTAAATGGCCTGGAGCTGGGCGTCAGTGAGGCCGTTAACTGGGTTGGCGGTGTTGACCAGGAAAACCAGGGCATCCTTAACGATCGGGATGATCTCCAACTCCACCCCGGCTTCCTTGGCTTCGGCTAGCTCTTCTTCGCTCGGCGGGGTGACAAAGATCACATCTTTTTCGCCGTGAATCAGGTTGTAGTAGGCCATGGGGGTGGTGGTGTGGAGCAGCCCATAGTCAGTGCCGCGCAGGAAACGTAAGGCGGCCGACATCAGCGGGATGGTGGCGGTCGATCCGTCGATCCGCTCGATGAAGGCGTCGGTGAGGGTCGGACGTCCGGCCGGGGTGACTGGGGGCTCTTTCCCGGGCGTACACCCACTTAGGGCCAAGACTATGGCAACAACAACGATTAAGAAACGGTGGGCTTTCATTTTTCCCCTCCCCGCCAGCCCGAGTGACTGGCTCCTTGCCATCCAGTTTATTCACATTGGCGTGAGCAGAGTCAAGGATAGTAGTCGGGTTCTTGGCGTCCCCTCAGCAACTTATTTGAAACTCAGTAATGGCTTGGTGGGGGCGGTTGGGGCCAGGGTGACGGTGGTGGGGACGCTTGGGGTAAGGGGTATTGGGGCGGGGTGTGAGGCGGTGGTGGTGTGGCATAGACCGGCATTTGTACGGGGGGAGCGGGGGGACGCGGGCGATTCTGGGTGGCATTGGTGACTAAGCCGACGATGCCGAGAACCAGTCCCGTCAACACGATAAGGCCCCCGAAACCCCAACCAGCGAGGCGGATCGCCACGAGCTTGCCCAAGGGTGAAGGGGCGGTCACCCTGGCGAGGCCCTCAGGGTCGTCACAGTCACAGCTAAAGACGTATTCCCCAGCCGCCGGGGCGGTGAAGGTGGCGGCGATCCATAAGCCGACATAGGGGTCGAAATCCACCTTGGTATTGGTCGATAGGGATTCCCCATTGCGGCTGACGGTGCAGTTAGCCCAGTTTTCGGTCCAGACCACGTAGTCCTTGGGTTTGTCGAGGAAGATCGTGGTGGTCCGACCAAGCATGAACGTCTGGCCCCTGAACCAGTTCGTCGACTCGGACTCAACATAGCGATTGGTGCCAATGATCGTGAAGACACCGACGACAATCACCAGAACGGGGATCAGGAGTCGATTGGTCCGCTTGCGGCGAGCAAGCTCCTCAGGATCAATCACGCTCGGGTCTACCGGGGGGAGTTGAGTCACAGCCCCAGTCTAGTGTCGTGATAGGGATATTCGGGACTGTTCGCTGCCAGTTGGCGCGCCTCGCCGCGTTATCGTCGGTCGACGGGCGTCCAAATGACCTTTGGGAAATGGGCGCTATCAACGCTTGGCGGCCCGTCCGGCGGTGTAGGTGACGCCGACGCTAGCGGCGATGACGCAGGCCATGGCGATCAGGTCGGTGGGGGAGAGGCGTTCGCCGAGGATAATGAGGGCGGATAGGGCGCCCATGGCTGGTTCGATCGACATCAGGATTGAGAAGATCCGTTGATCGAGGGTTCGTAAGGCCGCTAGCTCTAGCCAGTACGGAATAACGGAACTGAGCAGGCCGACCCCCAGACCGATCACCCAGACCCAGGGGTTGATCAGGACATGGTGATAGAGGCCGACCACCGGGCCGATGAGGACAACGGCGCCGAGTAGGTTGGCTAGGGCCACCGGCTGGACTCCCGGCCAGGATCGTCCGACATTCGGCGCTGCCAGGATGTAGGAGGCCCAGCCGGCAGCCGCCAGCAAGGCGAAACCGACCCCGGACCAGGTCAGGGATCCCGGCGACCAGCCCAGCATTGCCACGCCCGCTCCCGCTAGGCCGACCCAGATCAGGTCTCGTGCCCCCCGACTCTTGGCGATCGCCACCCCGAGCGGCCCCAAGAACTCGATCGTCACCGCTAGACCGATGGGGATCCGGGCCATCGCTTGATAAAAAGCGATATTCATCCCGACGAGCGAGACGGCATACCACAGCAGCGAACCCCAGTCGCTCCGCGGACGGCCGCGCAGCTTGGGTCGTACGAAAAGCAACAGGAGAATCGCCCCGGTCGTCACCCGGATCCAGACCATCGCCAACGGCCCGGCCACCGGGAAGAGATCTTTCGCGAAAGCCGAACCCAACTGGACCGAGACGATCGCGGCCAGGGTCATGACAATCGCTTTACGCATATCAGCCTCAGCGACTGGAAGTCGCTGGCGGGAGTGAGGGGGTCGTCCCCCTCTCGGTTTGGTCGTGTGAGGGGGTCGTCACCCTCTCGGTTTGTGAGGAGACCTCGACCCCTTGAGACATATTCCCGATCCGCTGGACCTCGCCATGGCGGATGTACCAAATATTGCCCGCCTCGTCGCGCAACTTAGTCAGGCGTAGGGTGATGCCCTCTACCCGACCTTTGACCGCTCCGACATCAACCTGATCGCCAACCGCGAACTGCCCTTCGAGCAACATAATCACTCCAGACAGATAGTCCTTGATCAGGGACTGGGCGCCAAAGGCGATCACCACCCCGCCGATACCCGCTGAGGTCAAGATCGGGGTGAGGGGAATCCCGACCTGCGACAGGATCGTTAGGATCACCACCACCACCAGCACGATCGTCCAGACCGAACGCAAGAGTTGGCCGATGGTGGTCATATGTTGGGCGGCCCGCGTGGAGGAGAGCGGCGGATCGGTCCCCAAGGCGGCGGCGGCCTTGCGGCGGATCCGGCGGGTCGGTTTGGCGATCCGGATCACGCGAGTGGTGAGCTGGCGTATACCAAACAAGACCACCACATGGGCGATAATCGCCAAGGCAATGATCGTGCAGATAGTGATCAGAGTGTCTGGCCACAGCCAGGTCAGTTCGAGCAGCATGGCTCAAGATTAATCGCCTAGGAGGGCTTTGCGTAGTTCCTCGATGGTGTGTGCCACCAATGTGGGGTTAGTTGCCTGCAAGGCCTCGCCGGTTCCCGCCCCCCAAGTGACGCCGATCGAGGCCATACCGGCGCTGTGAGCGGCCTGAAGATCGGTGGTGGCGTCGCCGAGATAAACACAGTCCCCAGGGGTCACGCCGAGGCGACGGGCGGCGAGCAAGAGGGGTTCGGGGTGAGGTTTATGTTCGACCGTGTCGTCGTGGGAGACCAATAAAGGCACCCGAGCCGCTAGATTCGCCAGATCCAGGGCCCATTGAGCGGTGTCCTTACGTTTCGAGGTCACCGCCGCCACGATCACCTCAGCGGCGAGCAGCTCATCAACCAACTCGGTCATGCCGGGGTATTCCTTGAGCAGTTCCGGGGTATGGCGATGGTTGTAGTCGAGATAGGTGGTGAACAGCTCCTCGGCGGCGCGATCAGCCTGGTCCGATCCCCCTGGCGTGTCATACTCCCGGCGAGCGGCACCCTCAAGACTCGCCCGCAAGGATTGCCCGATCCAGGTCTTAATCTCGGCTTCGTCCCACTCGTGGCCGAGGACCGTACGGAAAGTATGTTGGTAGGAGGCGACAATGAGGTCGATCGTGTTTACGAGCGTACCGTCAAGATCACACAAGACGACGGGCCAAGGCGCCATATTATCCGGTCTAACTATTTATCGGACCAGCCAGAAGACTCGGTGAAGTTCGGCTGGGCGTAATCATCGGCCGGCGCCGGTGGGGTCTGGAAGGGGGCATCCATGGCCGCAGGCAAGGCGGCTGGGGCCTCGACCACGGGCGCCGTACCAAAGCTAACCTGTGGTGTGGCGCGCATCGCCTGATCTTGGATCTGGAAGTAGTCGGCCTTAATAAAGTGACCCATCCCAGCGATGATCGAGGCGGGGAAGGACTCGATTGCTGTGTTGTAGTTGCCGACATTAGCGTTGTAATACTTGCGCGCATTCGCTATCCGGGCTTCAGTGTTGGCTAATTCGGTCTGTAATTGCACAAAGTTGCTGTTGGTCTGCAACTGTGGGTACGCCTCGACCGTAACCTGGAGCAGAGTCTGGAGTTGCGAGGACAACTGGGCTTCAACGGCCGCTCGCTGGGCTGGATCGGCTTTCGACCCCGCTAGACCGACTGCCTGGTTACGCAAGGCCACCACCGATTCTAGGGTCGATTTCTCGTGATCAGTAGCGCCTTTGATGGTGTTGACAAGGTTTGGGATCAGATCGTAGCGCCGATTTAGCTCGACATCGATCTGGTTCCAGGACTGTTCGACCAGGTTGCGAGCCTTAACTAGGCGGTTGTGGATAGTGATGCCAAAGACCACCACCAGCACGACAACGACGATGAGAATTGTCACGATTATCAGAACTGGGCCCATGAACTGCCTCCTTGAGGTCGAAATCTGATGATTATCCTACCTGAAAAGGGCTTTGATCTAGGGAAATTCCACCAAATTTGCAGCAATCTGGCAGGTGGGGATACTATTACGACTCCACCTGCGCGCGCAAGATTTCTGTCCCAATGGCTAAGACATTGTGATTCGACTCACCATGATGAGCGAAAAAATTGCATCTAGAGCTTCAACGCGCTATGTTCTGCCCTATGAGTCCGGATACTATTGCCAGGTGGCAATTTGGAATCACTACGGTTTATCACTTTTTGTTCGTGCCACTCACGATCGCTCTAAGTGTTCTAACCGCAGGGTTGCAAACCGCCTGGGTTAAAACAGGCAAGGATGCCTATTTGCGCTTGACGAAGTTCTTTGGGAAGTTGTTCCTGATTAACTTCGCCATGGGGGTCGTCACAGGTATCGTGCAGGAGTTCCAGTTCGGTATGAACTGGTCGGAGTATTCCCGCTTCGTTGGGGATATTTTCGGGGCTCCTCTCGCACTCGAGGCCCTCATCGCGTTCTTCCTGGAGTCCACCTTCCTCGGATTGTGGATCTTCGGGTGGGATCGCTTGTCCAAGGGGGTACACCTCGCGACCATTTGGTTGGGCGCGGCGGGTACCTTCATTTCGTCTATCTTTATCATCGCGGCAAACGCGTGGATGCAGAACCCGACCGGTGCTTGGTATAACGCCGAAGCTGGTCGCGCCGAGTTGACCTCTTTGACCCAGGTCATTCTCAACCCGGTCTTCCTCACGCAGTGGCCGCACACTATCGCCGCCTCCTTCGTAACGGCCGGTGCCTTCATGGCAGCGGTTGCGTTCTACATGCTGGTCAAGAAGAACGCCGAAGATGCACCCGAAGATGACCTCGTTGCATATCGCAAGGGTGTCAAGCTGGGCGCATGGGTGCTGATCGTGGCTGGCGCCTGCACGGTTGTGTCGGGCGACTTCCTCGGTAAGGCGATGGTTACCTCACAGCCGACCAAGATGGCGGCCGCCGAAGGCTTGACCGCGGCACTTGATGATCCCGCTCGCGTGGGTATTCAGGTGTTCCCCGGTTTCGAGGTCTTCCCCGGCTTCCTGAACTGGCTCTACGGCACCGACTACATTCAGACGGTTCCTGAACTAGAGCAGCAGTGGGCCGACAGTGGTTACCTGCAATGGGACCGCAAGGCGAATGTGCCAGTGGCTGGTACACAACTACAGCAGGATTTCGCTGACGAACTGGCAAAGATTGACGGGTTATCCCCGGTCAACGCCATTCCAGACGTCACGATTGCCTTCTGGACCTTCCGTCTGATGATCGGTATTGGCTGCCTGGCAGTCCTCGGTGGCATCTTCTTCTTGTTCATGATTCGTGGCAAGAGGATCCCATCACCGAGCCCAATCCTGACGGCGGTCGCGATTGCGATGCCACTGTTGCCGTTGCTGGCTAACTCCTCCGGCTGGATCTTCACCGAAATGGGTCGCCAGCCATGGATTGTTAACGGGGTTCTACCGACTCTCCAGGGTCTGTCGCCGTCCGTTGGCATTTTCAATGTCGCGTTCTCCTTGATTGTGTACACCCTCGTCTACGGCCTGCTGGCAGTGGTTGAGGTTCGGCTGTTGCTGAAGTACATCAAGAAGGGACTACCGGAAGCCGAAACCGTCGACGTCAAGGATGAGGCTCAGCCTCTATCCTTCGCTTACTAAGAAAGGGGAATGAATAATCATGTTGAATATGCTTGAAATTATTGTTCCCGCCGCAACGCCTAGCATCTTCCAGGTCATCTGGTTGATCCTTGTAGCCGTGTTGTGGGCTGGCTTCTTCTTCTTCGAAGGCTTTGACTTCGGCGTTGGGATGCTCGTTCCGTTCCTTGGTAAGTCCGATGAACAACGTCGCGTGATGATCAACGCTCTTGGTCCGCACTGGGATGGTAACGAGGTCTGGCTGCTGACGGCAGGTGGTGCCATGTTCGCCGCCTTCCCGGCCTGGTATGCCACCTTGTTCTCAGGGTTGTACCTACCGTTGCTGCTCGTGCTCTTGGGCCTCATCCTCCGTGGTGTCGCTTTCGAGTATCGCTCGAAGAACGAAGGCAAGCTGTGGCGTACGGTCTTTGACTGGATGATCGCAGTCGGCTCCTTCCTGCCGCCGTTGGTCTTCGGTGTTGGCTTCGCCAACTTCGTCAAGGGCGTGCCGGTTGTTCCGTGTAGTGCACACGCGAGCATTGACTTCGCTGCTTGCGAGACCGCTTTCGGTGATCCGCTGCTCGTGCCGCGGATCTTCTGGGAGGTCTTCGATGCCTTCACACTAGTCGGCGGGCTCTTGTTCGTCTGCTTGTTCGTGGCTCACGGCTCGTTCTTCATCGCTTTGAAGACGCGCGGCGAGATCAAGGATCGGGCGCAGAAGTTTGGCAACATCCTCGGCATCGTGGCCTTCATCCTCGCGGCGGTCTTCGTCGTTTGGGCGAACCTGGTCTACTTCGGCGCTGAGGCGACACCTGGTCAACTACCACTGCTCGGAATCCTCGCTTGGATTACCGGCGCACTGGCAGTCGTCGGGATTGGCTTCGCTTGGTTCATGAACAGCAAGAATCGTGACGGATGGGCCTTCATTGGCACCACCCTCGGCACGGTCTTGTTGACGGTCATGTTCTTCTGCTTCTTCTATCCTGGCCTTGGCTTCGCCAACATCGTTGATGGTGCCGCGACTATGGATATTACGACAGCGTCGAGCTCTCAGCACACCCTCGTGTTGATGACGATTGCAGCCGGGGTTCTGGTTCCGATCGTCTTGGCCTACACCGCATGGAGCTACTTCTTCGTCTTCAGGCGTCGCCTGTCGGTGGAGAATATTCCGGCCTAGGCTTTGCCTAACTGAAGAAAAACTCTACGGGTACGGGGCCGCGTGTAGCGGCCCCGTATTCAATTTACGAGCCCTTATTGACCATCAAGGATGATGATGACTGAAACCACTCAAGCCGAGCCAACCACGACCACTACGGCTCCAGCCAAAGCCAAAGGTCGCGGACCAGTCGACCCTCGTCTCGTCCGACGGGCCAAGGCGACACAGGTCTATTTGATCTCCGGCGTGGCGGTCGGCTCGGTAACGGCCGTACTCATCTTGTGCCAAGCCAAGTTGCTCTCTTCGACGATCGCTTCAGTCTTTTGGGAGCACTCCTTAACGGGAATCGGACTGACCATCGGTCTGCTCGCTCTGGTGTTGATTGGCCGGGCGGTCCTGGCTTGGGTGTCCTCCTGGCTCGCCCAACGCACCTCCGCCGCCGTCAAGTCCCAACTGCGGCGCGATATTCTGGCGTCCCGGCTTGACTCGCCGGCCCTCCAAACCTCCTCTTCCTCTTCCCTGGTCAACCTGGTCACCCAAGGTTTAGATGCCCTAGATGGCTATTTTTCGAAGTATCTGCCCCAGTTGCTTTTGGCGGTGACCATCCCCGTGATCGTCGGTGGGGCGATCCTGGTCGCCGACTGGCGCTCAGCCCTCATCATCGTCATCACCATCCCCTTCATTCCAATCTTGATGATGTTGGTTGGTTGGACGACCCGCAAGCAGGTCCAGCGCCGTTGGTCCTTCCAGTCGCGCTTGGCGAGCCACTTCGCTGATCTGGTGGCGGGCCTGCCTACCCTCCAGGTCTTCGGCCGGGCCAAGGCGCAGGCCGCCGGGCTGAAGCGGACGGAGGATGCCAACCGGCGCGAAACGATGTCGATCCTGCGTTTCTCTTTCCTGTCGGCGTTCGTCTTGGAACTGTTCTCGACCCTGGCGGTGGCGGTCATAGCCCTAATCATCGCCACCCGGCTGGTCAATCCGGGGGGCGACTCCTCGACAATCGACTTCTCAGTGGCTTTGTTTGTCTTGCTGCTGGCCCCCGATGTCTACCTACCGATCCGTCAGGTGGGGGTCCATTATCACGACTCCGCTAACGGTCTGGCGGCCGCCGAAGCGGCTTTTGCGGAGATCGACCGCGCCGAACGCGCCGGGGCCCCTCGGGTCAGTCGCGACCAGGCAGTGGGCACCGAACCCTACCAGCCCTCCATCGCAGCGACCGGGTTGACCTACACCTATCCCGGCAGCGATCAACTAATCGGTCCCTTCGACCTGTCCGTCAGTCCGGGACAACTAGTCGCCCTCGCCGGGCGATCCGGTGGCGGCAAAACCACCCTGCTGAACTGCATCCTCGGCTTCCTGCCGCCCGCCGACCCGGGGAGTCTGCGCCTCGGCGGCGTCGAGTCAAGCGAGATCGACTGGGCCTTGTGGCGCTCTGGGCTAGCCTATGTTCCCCAAGTCCCCGGCATGATTGACGGTACGATCGCCGACAACGTCCGCTTGGGCTGGGAGGCGGCCACTGACGAGCAGGTCCGCCAAGTCCTAGCCGCCGCTGGCGCAGCCAACCTCGATCCGGCCCGCAGCGTCGGCGAAGAAGGTGAAGGCCTCTCCGTCGGCGAACGCCGCCGCGTCGGCATCGCCAGAGCCCTCGCCCGCATCGAAGTCGGCGGCGCCCGCCTCCTAATCCTCGATGAACCGACCGCCGGCCTCGATGTCGAAACCGAAGCCAAAGTCCTGATCGCCCTCAAAGAGTCCGGCGCTACCGCCCTAGTCGTCTCCCACCGCCCCGCCGTAATGGCCGCCGCCGACCACGTCATCCACCTCGCCGAAGACCCCGACCCCTCTGGGAACACGGGGACGGTTCCTGGGAACACGGGGACGGTCCTGATGTCTCCCCTTGTCAGCACGCGTGTCGAGGTTGACGAGGCTGAGCAGGACGCCTCCGTCTCCCCGGTCTTACCGATCGCTCCCGAGGCCTTGCCGGTCGTACTAGATCCGGAGCCAGACCAGCCAACGAAGCCATCCCGATCACCGCTGCTGAGCCTGGTGTTCTCCTTGTTGGACTCCGTGCCCGGAGCGAAAACCCGTCTTGTCTTAGCGATCCTGGTGGCGGCTTGTGCCGCGGGGGCGGCCGTCGCCCTAATGGGTACATCCGGGTGGCTGATCTCCCGAGCCGCCGAACGACCCCCCTTCCTTGAACTGTCGATCGGCGCTGTCGGCGTGCGCTTCTTTGCGATCTCCCGCGCTGTCTTCCGCT
>JAIRKB010000262.1 GCA_031260385.1 Propionibacteriaceae bacterium
GTATCATCATCGTCGTCGGCTTCGGTTTCGGTGCCTCCCTGATCTCCTTGTTCGCTCGTATCGGCGGTGGTATCTACACCAAGGCCGCCGACGTCGGCGCCGATATCGTTGGCAAGGTCGAGGTTGGCTTGCCTGAGGATAGCCCGAAGAACCCCGCCACCATCGCCGATAATGTCGGTGACAATGTCGGCGACTGCGCCGGCATGGGCGCTGACCTCTTCGAGACCTACGCCGTCACCCTGCTGGCGGCGATGCTGATCGGTTCCCACTTCTCGACCGACTTCGGCGCCAAAGAGATCGTCTTCCCCTTGCTGCTCGGTGCGGTCGCGATCTTCGCCACCATCATTGCGGTTTACTTCGTGCGCCTCGGCAAGACTAATAACATCATGAACGCCCTCTACAAGGGGGTAGGAGCCGCTGCCGGATTAAGCGCCGTCGCCTTCCTCGGAGTCACACTATTTGTTTTCGGCGGTGATGGCCTCGGCTTGTTCTGGGCTTCGCTAGTCGGCATCATCGTCACCGTTCTGATGTTCATCTTCACGGAGTATTACACCGGCACCAAACACCGCCCGGTCCAAACCGTCTCGGCGGCGAGTGAAACTGGGGCCGGCACCAATGTGATCAGTGGGTTGTCCTTCGGCATGGAGTCAACGATCATGCCCGTCCTGGCGATCGTCACCGGCATCCTCGCGGCTTTCTTCCTGGGTGGCGGTTCGCTAGCCGACCCGATGACCGGGTTGTACGGGATTGCGATTGCGGCTGTGTCAATGCTCTCCACCGCTGGCATGATGGTGGCGCTCGACTCCTACGGGCCAATCACCGATAACGCCGGTGGCATCGCCGAGATGAGCGCCCGCCCGCCGGAGGTTCGCGAGATCACCGATCAGCTAGACGGGGTTGGTAATACGACGAAAGCGGTCACCAAGGGTTATGCCATCGGCTCGGCGGCCCTCGGTTCCTTGGCCTTGTTCGCCGACTACCATACGCGCATGGTCGAAGCCGGGCGAGAAATGGATCTCGCGATCAACAATCCGGCGATCTTGGTTGGCCTCTTCCTCGGCGCCTTACTCCCCTTCGCTTTCACCTCCCTCACGATGCGCGCTGTCAGCAAGGCCGCGATGGGGGTTGTCAACGAGGTCCGCCGTCAGCTCCAGGCTCTCCCCGGTATTCTCACCGGCAAGGACAAGCCCGACTATGGCAAGTGTGTTGACATCGTCACCCGGGCGGCCTTGCGCGAAATGATCCTGCCGGGCGCTCTGGCGGTGGTCGTGCCGATCCTGGTCGGCTTGATCCTCGGCCCGACCGCTCTCGCCGGTCTGCTGATCGGCATCATCGTCGCTGGCTTGATGCTCGCCATGGTGCTGAACAACGCTGGTGGGGCTTGGGATAATGCCAAGAAGCTGATCGAAACCGATGGTTTGTACGGTGGTAAGGGCTCCGCCGCCCACAAGGCCGCCGTCGTCGGCGACACTGTTGGTGACCCCACCAAGGACACCTCCGGCCCCGGCCTCAACGCGCTGATCAAGGCCGTCAACATGGTCGCCATCCTCTGCATCCCAATCTTCGCCGCTTTCGGCGGTCTCTTGGGCTAATCCGCTCTCCCTCCAACTGGGCCCTAGAGCAGTTGGAGGGTGAAGAGGATGGTGGCGGCGATCATCACGATGGTGACGGCGAGGTCTGCCCCCCGGTTCAGCTTGACGGTCGAGCCGTCGAGCGGTGGGATCGGGGTGAGGGCGGAGCCAGCTAGGATCAGAGCGAGGGTGGTGGCCGTACGGGCGGTGGGGACGCCAGTCAGACCGGCACCGAGAGCAAATAGGACCGCGAGTAGACCAACGGTGGCGACCCCGACCCGGGCGACGATCCTGGAGCTAACAACCCCTAGACCGTTAACCCCGGTGCCGACTAAGGGGGCGGGTGGCGCGAAGCCGACCCCGAATGGCAGACCGATCAGGGTCATCAGGGAGCCGGGTGGGTAGGAGGTATGGCGCACCGGCAACCGACTGGTCAGGTGGGGAGTGAAAGCGTGCAAACTAAGGATCGCCGCCACCACTAAAGCACAAAGCACCCACTCGCCGACCCCGTTGGCCCCGCCGAGCCAGAGCAAAGCCCCCGCACTGATCACCGTGGTGATCGCTGGATGGGGTCGCCAAGCGACAATCCGCGCCAAGCCGCCCGGGCGACCCTGCCACCGCCGGAGCGCCCCCTCGCGCCAGCGTCCGGTCAGCCAATCCGAACCGAGCGCCCAACCGAGACGCAAGGCGATGATGATGATCAGCCCAATCGTGATCCCGGTCGAGGTGGTCCGGATCGTCCCGCTCAATTGCCAATCAGCCGGAATCGGTTTCGAGACATCGAGGCCTGATGCGTAAACCTCGTTGTCGAAAGCCCAGATTGGATCACGATCTTTGAGTTCGCGGTTCAACAGGCCCGCTTGACCGAGCGCGCCTTGAGAGCGCAAGAAGGCAGCGACCCCACCCTGACTAGCCTCGGTGACACCGAGATTAAACCAGGCTAAGGGGTAGTTCTTGCGGGCAGCCAGGGCTTGGTGGAAGGCCTCGATGGCTTCCTCGGTCTGGCCGGCCTGAGCCAGCAGGACACCGAGATTATTCCAAGCCGAGAACAGCGACGGGTTAAGCGCCAAAGCCTCCCGATAGGCGGCCATCATCTCCGCCCGCGCCTGGGGAGTATCGGGCAGACCGACCTGTTCACTGAGCGCCCGCTTGGCATCGGCGACCGCCTCTGCGTAGAGGGGAGAGTAGGGGTCCCAGGCTAAGGCGACTTGCGCCCACTCCAGGGCCTTATCCGGTTGGTTGGTCGCCAGATAGGACAGACTCAACCCTTGCTCGGCCACCCCGCCGACATTGGCGGTCTGGGCGCGTGCCTCGACCGACTCCAGAAACTGGCTGATCGCCCGCGGATAGTCGCGCAACTCGTAGGCGGCCTGACCGAGCTCCAGGTAGAGGAAACTCTCCAGGTTTGCCTGATAGCCCGCCACCCACTCATTACCAGTCATACCGTCGTAGTCGAAGCGCAGTTGCAGATCGACAACCTCGGTGAGCAGGACTTGGGCCGCCCGCGGTTGGCCCGCCATCCGTTCGGCAGCGCCCGCCACCAACTGAGCCCACCCCGGTCCGGTCGAACTAGCGAGTCCTTCGTCGAAATACTCATAAGGCCGGTCGCCGCCCGGATAGTTCGCCACCGCCTGCTTGGCCGCTTCGGCGGCGCGGTTCCAGTCCCGGGTCAGGAAACGGATCTCCGCGAGTCGCTCCCGAGCGAGTCCTGAACCCGGACGCAACTCAGCCCACTGGTCACCCAGAGTGGCGGCGACCGCGAACTGGCCCCAATAGCGCCAGAGGTCCTGGAGGAAGTCGAGTTGGTCATCAGCCAAGGGGCCACCTGGCTCGGTCTGGAATGCCTGGCACAGCGGTGAGTCCCAATCAATCCGCCCACACCAGATCGCCAACTGGCCAACACCGCCGTGAACATAGTCGCGGTGGCTTTCTGATAGGTAGAGAAATTGTTCAAAAGCGGGGCCATAATCCGGTGCGCTGAGGCGGGATTGCGGCACGAAACCAAAGCTCTGAACGGTGGCCGAGGCCCCACCTTGACCGTAGGGGTATTCGATTAACACTCCCCTGGTCCCTGGGATGAGGGTGACGTCGCCGCGGTCATACTCAACGATCGGTTGCGCTGGCGCCGGGGGCAGGTCGCGGGCCGTACGCTCGTAGTAAAAGGCTTGATCAAAGTCACCACTGAGGGCATAGCTGGTTGCCAGCGCCTGGAGAACCGCTGGCGTGTCCATCACCGCTTGACCAAATAGCCGATTGTTCACCGGGGTTTCCAGATCCCGACCTAGTTCGGCGCGAACCTTCAACAGCCCGGCGACGATGGTTGGCACGGTGCTCCGGGACATCGCTTGGCGGTAGGCAGCCTCCGCACGACCGAGGAACTCCCGGGCTGTGAAAGGCCCCAGTAGGCGCCAGTCCGGATGGCCGACGCACTGCGCGAGCATGGCATAGGCGTCGCCGATCGCCACCTGAGCGGCGGCAACATCGGGCCAGTCAACTCCTAACTGGTTGATCGCCCCCAAGATGGGCTGAGCGTCTGCCTCGCGGAAAACAATCTCGTAGGCATACCAACTGTGATAAGCCGGGCCCACTGCGGCGCAACCCCGATTGCCAGTCAGATATTTGAACTGCTCGATCGCCGCCGTCGGATCGGAACCACAAGC
>JAIRKB010000267.1 GCA_031260385.1 Propionibacteriaceae bacterium
AAGACCATGCTGGCCCACGTCGCTCAGGCTCAAGGGGTGATCGCCGCCGAAGCGATGGCTGGGGTGCAGACCTTTCCCATCAACTACGATATGGTGCCCCGCGCGACCTACTCCCAACCCCAGGTGGCCTCCTTCGGCTACACCGAAGCCCAGGCCAAAAAACAAGGCCACCAGGTTGTCGTCTCCAAGTTCCCCCTGACGGCGTCCGGTCGGGCCTGGGGGTTGGGGCGTACGAGTGGTTTCATCAAACTGATCATTGATGCGGCTCACAACGAGATCCTGGGCGCTCATCTAGTGGGGGCCGAGGTGGTGGAGATGCTAGGGGAGTTGACCTTAGCGCAGATGTGGGATCTCACCGCATCGGAGTTGGGGCGCAATATCCACTTACATCCCTCTCTGTCGGAGGCGATCGGTGAAGCCAGTCTGGGCGTTGGTGGGGGAGCGCTCAATCTGTGAGGTCGATGGGGGAGTGCTCAGCCGGTCCTTAGTCGCCTAACCCGGTCCCAACCTTACGGGCGGTCGCAATCCAGTCGTGGTCGATAGGGACGTATTTAACCTTGCCAGCGACCTCTTCGAGGGGAACCGGTTCTGTGCCTTGACCGCGCGCTGCCACTAGGACGCCAAAATGGCCTTGCCAGACAAGATCGGCGGCCGCCGTTCCCAAGCGGGTGGCCAGGAGGCGATCCTCAGCACAAGGGATCCCGCCGCGCTGAACATAGCCCAGAATGGTGACCCGGGACTCCAGACCGGTTGAAGCCTCCAGCTCGCGGGCCAATTTGAAGGTATGTTCGCGCTGAGAGTCGCGTACGTTCGCCAGATGGGTCCGAGCTGCGCCGCGTAATTCGGGGGTGTTTGCGGACTTGACAAGGGATAATGCTGCATCCATGTCGGCGGTATCTTGGATATCCCTAGCCCCTTCAGCCACCGCAATCACCGAGAAGGTGGAACCGCGCGCGATTCGGGATTTGATGTTCTCAGTCACCGAATCGACGCTATAGGGGATCTCCGGGATCAAGATGACATCGGCGCCGCCGGCGATACCAGCGCCCAGATTAAGCCAGCCCGCCCGGTGACCCATTAATTCAACCAAGATGATGCGATGATGGCTGTGAGCGGTCGAATGAAGACGATCAATTGCCTCAGCGGCAACCTCCATCGCGGTGGCGAACCCAAAGCTCGTATCGGTGCCGACAATGTCATTGTCGATAGTTTTCGGTAGCGAGATGACGTTGATTCCGGCGTCAGCCAACTGTTTGGCATTCTTCGCCGTGCCACCGCCACCCATCATCACCAGGGCGTCAATCTCCAGCCGTTCGAGGTTCTCCTGGACCTGAGGGACCATATTCTGGGGTTCACCATCAACGACGTACTTATTGACCTTGTCACGACTAGTTCCGAGGATCGTGCCGCCAACCGTCAGGATTCCAGCAAAGGTCCCACGGTTCATCTCCAGGTAGCGATTCTCGACCAACCCTCGAATCCCGTCACGAAACCCAATCACCTCAATGCCATAGTGAAGCGAAGCGGTCTTACCAAACCCACGAATGACCGCGTTAAGCCCCGGTGCATCACCGCCGGCGGTTAAGATCCCGACACGTTTCACCTTAGATGCCATATTCAACACCTTTCTAACTTAGGCCAAGACTATCTCGGCGACGACAAAATGACTATCGCCTCAAGCCGCCCCCGAGGATTTTCCGAATCAGGGCGGGCGAATAGGGTCAGATTCCCGCTCAAACCCTAGACCGATAAGGTACATTATGACATTTCCCCCTCGTAAGAGGGGGACTTGTCATAATGCACAAGAGCGGTAGGTTAGGCCCACCTGCACCCCCCTTTGGAGAGTCGGTTTTCAATATCGCGTAGCCTGGATAAGCGACGCGCCATCCGGGTTATCGAAATGTATGGCACTATGGCTGGTCTGGGTCGTTTACTTCTGGGACTTCGGCGGAGATGGTTTGGCAGGCGGCTTTGGCTTCGTTGTAGAACTGTTCGTGAATTTGGGGGGTGGCGCCGGATGGCAGTGGACCGGGCCAGGTGAGGACGGCGCAGCTGATGACGCCGGTAGGCAACTCCTTGACGATCTCGAACTGGCTTGAGGCGTAATAGCCGACTTCTTCGATGTCTACCTCGGTCATCTTGACCCAATCAGCCAAGTATTCGGCCGTGAAGTAGCGAAAGCCATCGGAGTCGGTAAGGATGCCGGAGACGGTCCAGGCGGAGGGGATCACGGGGCTGTCGGGGTAACGTTTCTCGAGGTAGGAATCTAGGGTGGTTTTTAGGTCGCTGCATATCAGACTAGGGCCGGTGAGGTCACTTACCGTCCAACGAACCCACCAGGCGCAGGCATCATAGCTACTCGAAGCCCAATGGGAGTCCATTGGGAAGACCAGGGAGAAGGAAACGGTCCCTTCGACGAGTGAGGTCCGACTCCCCTGGTTTGGCGGCTCAGGATCCGGCGTGAAGATTTCATCGGGGTGGGGTGCAGCAGTTGAGGTTTGGATTGTCGGGTCGTCAGACGGGGTCTCGCTTGGTTGTTCGGCGGTCGAACACGACGCTAGTAGCATGACTGCGCACCCCACCATGACAAGCTGCCGGAAAGATGGTTTTTGACGGGGGTTAGTCAGCATACCTGTATCCCAGTTGCTCGGGGCTGGGGTCGTCAAGGAGTTCGTAGACGGGCACTTCGAGGTTGGCGATCTCGCCGAGGGGCATGAGGGGGGCGGTGTAGAGGTCGGGGACGTCTAGAGGGCCGGCGGTGATCTGGGCGGGACCCCAAGGTTCCCAGGCTGCCCCGGGGATCAAGCTAAGGAGGGTCTCCATTAGTTCGAGTTGTTCAAGCATTCGCTTCGAGGAGTCGTTGCCGCTTACTCGGCGCCAGCAAATGAGCTCATCACCGACAATCCGCCACAGCCCCATCGTTTTACCAATCCCGTTCAGCCAACGTACGACTTCGGGAGCAAGTAGGGTCCGAGCGAAGTCTTCGTTGGAGGATTGGATGCGAAAGGCCTTGTCAAAGGGCTCAAAACCCACCTGGATATCCTGTCCGCCGAAGATTTTGGCGATCTTGGTGCCAAACCCCTCCCCCGTGACCATAAGATCTGGAACGTGAGCTGGCAGACGAAGGGTCCACACGCCAATATCGATCACCGTCGTCGACTTGCCAGTCGAGACTACATACTCATAGACGAAGGATCGAAACTCGTTGTAGCGCCCGGTTCGCCCACTGAGAAGGTTAAGGTAGCGACCGTTACGGGGGGTAAAAGGCTTGCCGCGCCATCGATTTCGCAAGTCCCGGGCCTCTGGGGTGTCGGTGAGATCCTGTGACAACGCCAAAGCGCCTAGCCTTTGTTGCAGCTTGCGCCGAGACGCGAAACCATACCAAACCGCCCAGACACTAAAGGCGATAACCCCTAATGTGAATAGGGCGACTGCAAAAACTGCTTCCATCGCTCACTCCCCTCTCGCGGTGTCATCTACCATGCACTATTATCCACCATTTCACCGGTTGTTTCGCCCGGGCTACTAGACGATATCGGCCCCGCTCCCCCACTGATTGCATTAGGATGAAAGCGTCCGGTTTCCACGTTCAATGGAGGGGTTCCTATGGCTCACAAGGTTGCGTTTTTGACAGCGGGCGGTTTTGCTCCCTGTCTGTCTTCGGCGGTCGGCGCGCTGATCGAAAAATACTCGGTTGTCTCCCCCGAAACGGAGATTATCGCCTATAAACATGGTTATCAGGGCCTATTAACCGGCGACTACATAACCGTGACGGACACGATCCGACGCAACGCCTCCAGGCTCCACCTATATGGCGGCTCCCCCATCGGCAACTCCCGCGTCAAACTGACTAATGCCAAGAACCTCGTCGC
Source organism: Propionibacteriaceae bacterium (assembly GCA_031260385.1). Lineage (GTDB taxonomy): Bacteria > Actinomycetota > Actinomycetes > Propionibacteriales > Propionibacteriaceae > WQYJ01. Next base: position 3,873 of record JAIRKB010000267.1, read on the forward strand.
CCGTGGCCTCTGCGCCGAAGGCGAAAACCCCCTCAAAAAGGCTGCTGATCGCCTAGAAGCCGACGGAGTGGACATCCTCCACACAATTGGTGGGGATGACACTAACACCACCGCCGCCGATCTCGCCGCCTACCTCGCCGAACACGGCTATGGCCTAACGGTCGTCGGCCTACCAAAGACCGTCGACAACGACATCATCCCGATCCGTCAGTCCCTCGGAGCCGACACGGCCGCCGACCAAGGCGCCCACTTCGCCCAGAACGTTATCGCCGAGCACAACGCCTCCGCCCGCCAGCTCATCATTCACGAAGTGATGGGTCGTCACTGCGGCTGGCTAACCGCCGCCACCGCCCAAAAATATCGCGCCTGGCTAGACCAATGTGAATGGTTACCCGAGATTGGCCTCAGCCGCGACGCCTGGGAAGTCCACGGTGTCTACGTTCCAGAGATGGAGATCGACATCGCCGCCGAATCAGTGCGCCTACGCCAAGTCATGGACAAAGTCGGCAACGTCAACCTCTTCCTCTCCGAAGGCGCCGGCGTCGAAACCATCGTTCAAGAACTCGAAGCCCGTGGCGAAGAAGTCCTCCGCGACGCCTTCGGCCACATCCGCCTAGAAACCATCAACCCCGGCGCCTGGTTCGCCAAACAATTCGCCTCCATGATCGGTGCCGAAAAGGTCCTCGTCCAAAAGTCCGGCTACTTCTCCCGCTCCGCCCCCGCCAACCCCTACGACCTAGCCCTAATCAAAGAGATGGCCGACTTTGCCGTAGACTGCGCCCTTCAGGGCATTTCCGGTGTCATCGGCAACGACGAAGAAGACAAAAACACCCTAAAAGCCATCGCCTTCACCCGCATCGCCGGCGGCAAAGCCTTCGACACAGGAGAAGCCTGGTTCCAACAACTCCTAGACGAGATCGGCCAAACCCACACCCACTAACCTA
>JAIRKB010000274.1 GCA_031260385.1 Propionibacteriaceae bacterium
TCGGTGGCGCGTTCTAGGCGCGCCACCCATCGTTCAATAATGTCGTTGAAGTAGTCGAGGCTGTCCCGGGCGACGGTGTGTAGGTTCACCCAGGCCCGGTCCTGACGATCAAGGCAGTCGAGCTGTTCGCTAAATACCGCTTCCGCCTTCCAAAAGAGGCCGCGTAACTCGGTCTTCACAGCGCTCAGCACCCGCCCCGGTACGGGATCGTGGACGCCCACCGGCGACGACGCCAGCTGCTGGAGTTGGGGGATCGTCTGGTTAACCAACTCGTTCCCACGGGCTAGGAGTTTGTCGACAAAGACCAGATAACGCTCTTGCAGCGCAGCAGCATCTATAGACGATCTAGGCATCTGGGTTCCTCAAACCACTCAATTGGAGTTGTCGGACGAGGACAGGTTGATCCCGTCAGTGAAGCGGCGATCGAGGAATTGGTGGCCGCAATAGCCACAGTGGGTGAGCCCGTCGCTACGCGCGCGACCGGCCCCACACCCGGGGCAGGTGGTGACGCTTACCGCGCCCCAAGAGGTACCTTCATGAACCGCCTCAGAACCATAAGTCTTCTCGCTGTAGGCCTGGGTGGTGAGCCGAGCAAGAAAGCCAGTCGTCCTAGACCCCATCGACACGTATCCCCACAATTATTCTCCCCAAACTGCCCAACGCAACAAATCAGTTAGTAGATTGCTTCGCCGGCGGCGCGGCGGGCGCGGAGGTCGGCGAGGGCTTCGGAGAGGATCTCTTTGGATTCCTGGTTGCTGCGGCGCTCTTTGACGTAGGCGAGGTGGGTTTTATAAGGCAGGATGTGCGGTGGGGGGGGTGGATTGTCGGAATCCGTGTTGGCTGGTAGGCCACAGCGGGGGCAATCCCACTCTTGGGGATAGTCGGCCCCAACGGCGAAGGCTTGCCTGGTCTCGTGACCATTAGCACAGTCATAGGACACATAGATCCGAGGAGCAGAGTCTCCCCGTTCCGCTTCGCCCATTGGGCCTGCGCCAACGCGACTACCGCGAATTGCACTACCTACAGCCACCCGACTCCCACTTTCTGCCCGGCAGGGATATAAATGATTTGGTCACGCCCCCGGCTTAGGTGACTCTCCACAACAGCAGCAAGGCGACGATACAGGCTGACCACCCCAGCGCAACCACGACCGTGATCCGATCGAGGTTCCGTTCCGCGATCGAAGACCCGCCAAAGGCTGTTGACATACCGCCACCGAAGAGGTCAGACATCCCACCACCACGGCTCTTATGGATCAGAATCGCCAGGGTTAGCAGGGCTGAGGTTATGATCAAAATAATCGACAGCACAAGGATCGAGGTCGTCATTTCGAGCGGCAAAAGAATCACCCCCACATTTTAGCTCAAGGTTCCCAAGTTAGGAAACCGACGGGCCGCATTGGGATCGCAATGCTGGCCCGTCGGTATCGCAGGTTATTACCGCGTATACTTGGCACCTTCGGCGCCGTGCAAGGCATCGTAGATGCCGCACACTTGTGTGTACACTCGTTACCTCGTGTAGTACGTGACGATGCGCGCGAACTCGACGGGGTCGAGGGAGGCGCCACCAACCAGCGCACCGTCAACATCCGGTTGGGCCATGATGTCAATGATATTGGACGACTTAACCGAACCACCGTACTGGATCCGAACCTTGTCCGCCGCCTCAGCGCCGAACAACTCCTGAACCCGATAACGGATCGCGCCGCAGACCTCTTGAGCATCCTCCGGGGTCGCCACCTCGCCGGTGCCAATCGCCCAGACGGGCTCGTAAGCGATCACCAGCGCGCCAACTTGAGCCGGGGTAAGACCAGCCAGGACACCATCAATTTGGGCGAGTACGTATGGAACGTGGCTGCCCTCCTTGCGGATCTCCAGCCGTTCGCCGACACAGATGATCGGGGTCATCTGGTTAGCGATCACCTGCTTGGCCTTGGCGTTAATCAGCTCATCGGTCTCGCCGTGATATTCGCGGCGCTCAGAGTGACCAACCACCACATAACGGCAGTTGAGCTTGGCTAGCATCGACGCCGCCACCTCACCGGTGTAGGCACCAGACTCGTGGACCGAGACATCCTGGGCCCCAAAACTGATCGAAAGCTTGTCCCCTTCAATCAGGTTCTGGACGGTGCGAAGATCGGTGAACGGGACGATAACGGCCGCTTCCGCTTTGGTCTTGTCATGGCGATAATCCGACATTGTCCAAGCGAGTTTTTGGACGACACCAGTCGCTTCGACATGGTTCAGGTTCATTTTCCAGTTGCCAGCTAGCAACGGTAAACGGGACATCAGGCCTCCTCAAGCACTGTGATTCCGGGAAGTTGCTTGCCCTCAAGATACTCCAGAGAGGCACCTCCACCAGTTGAGATGTGACCGAAGCAGGAGTCGCAGAAGCCGAAGGCTCGTACGGCCGCTGCCGAGTCACCGCCACCGACGACCGTAAAGCCTTCGGCGTCGGCCATCGCCTGGGCGACGACCTTGGTCCCCTGAGCGAGCGCCTCCAACTCGGCGATCCCCATCGGGCCATTCCAGAAAACGGTTTTCGCGCCAGCAATCTCGGCAGCGAAGGTCTCGGCCGAAACTGGTCCGATATCGCCCCCTAGC
>JAIRKB010000099.1 GCA_031260385.1 Propionibacteriaceae bacterium
ATCCAGATCGGAATCAAAGACCACGAATGTTCTATTTTCCCCTGATATCTGCCCTGAAAGCCAGGAACTAATCTCCTCTAGATCGACCCCCTCATACTCCCCTAGTCGTGATCGATCTAGGTTCATCGGGTAGACGCGGTAGGTCGCCGCCTCCATGAGCGTACGAGAATAAAGGAAAGCGTCCATCTCATAGTTGTAACGCGGCGGGGGCGCATCTTCCATGGTCAAAGCCCGAGGCCCAATCGCGGTTGGCAAGCCCCGCCCGTTGGCCTGGATCATCTCGACGACAAAGGGGTCGGCGGCACTCCAGTGTTCGAGGGGTGGCACCTGAGGAACGGTGTATTCCCGGTAGCCGTAATCGTAGCCCCAGCCCCCAATCAGGCCGGAAGCAAACAGGCCACCCCCCTCACGGTTGTAGAGAGCATATCTCCCGGATCCTCCTCCTCCAAGGACATCGGGGGAAGGCCCAATCGCGATCACTCCGGTTTCGGGATCGAACTGAATGTCGAGGCCGCGCGGCAGTTCGTACTCCCCCCGGCTATGCGGGTAAAGAACCGTTAACAAATCCCAGGCATCCCACCTGTTCGGGAAAATGGGGCCATTTCGGTCACCCGGGTAGACCACGTTCGGCGGCATCGGTTCTATCTCGTAACTAATCACCGGCCCGAGGGCGTCTTCCTGGCCAAGATAGACCGCGATAACCGTGGTTTCGGCGTCAGGCGGCTTGGCCCAGACCTCTCCATCTTGAACCCAGCGCCCGGACTCGTAGTATGCCTCCGTAAAGTAATCGTTCCCGGGCACCCACTCCCGCCCGTCGAAGTTTCGATAGGAGGCCACCTTCAACGGCCCGGTCACCTCCCCTTTAACCCGGAGGATCTTCTCGTTGGAGGGGACCTGGAAGAAATCTTCGACGCTGATCGGTTTCTCCGGATCGATCGCTGACTTATTGAACGGTAGCTTGCCCGGCCAATCGTAGGCGTCGCCCCAACCCGGTAAGGCTGGTCCCACCAAGGCGATGAACAGGCCAACCACCGTCGCCAACGCCACGACCGGAGTCATCGCCACCTCCCTCGGCCGTCGACGCCGGAACCCTCTTTCGGTTAACCCGATCAGCAGCAGGTAAGCCACCCCGGCGCTGAGGGCGGAACCCAATCCGCTCGCCGGATCGCCAACCAGGAAGACGGCCCAACAACCGATCAGCGGTAGCCCGGCCCAGATCGGTCGCCGGGCGACCACGGCTAGGAAGATCACCAGCAAGCAGACCGGGCCGAGGCCCACCAGCGCTAGAGGCAGGATTAGGTCGGTGGCCTGCGCCGGACGATAAGCTTCGATGATCTCTAACATGGCGGTCTGGAGATGGTTGCCAATCACTCGCAACGAGTTCGGGGTCGGCAACAGGCTCGCTCCTGGCACCAAATAACCCACGTAGCCAATCCAAACCAGGACCCCTCCGACTGCCGCCGTTATCGGTGCCGCCAACGGGAACCGTTTGGCGGCAATCGTCGGCAGGCTCATCACGATCAAGACCAGCAGCGGGAAGGCGACCAGGTGCCATTGCCATAGCCCTGCCGCCATCAGAGAGGTGATCCCCCAGAAGGTTAGGATCACCGCCAGTGCGCTCAGCAACCCGGCCCACACCCGCATCATGTCCCCACCAACCCCCAAGTTTGCTCTAGTTGGGTAGCGGCTTGTTCGAGGCTAGTGGTCTGGTCAAGACACAACCCCTCCCAACCGAGACCGGCGACCATAGCCACCGCCTCAGCCGAGTCGACCACCGCCAAGCCACGGTGACTGAACGCTCGGTATTCCACCAACTGCTCGCTGGTGGCCCCGATGGCGATCAAACAAGCCACCCCTTCGGGCGCATTACCCACCAAGGGATCCGCCGCCTCGGCTACGCTCAGGGCCGCGAGATCGGTTAGCTGCTGGTTCAGTCCCATTGTCCGTCGGCTTCCACAAGCTAGTTCGACGCGGTAACCATCCTCCGCCAGCCCGACCAGGGCCGAGGCCGCTAGCGAGATCGCCATCTCCCTAAACTCCTCGGGAGTGTCTGCCGAGATCACTAACCCCACCCAGGCGTGCTCACCCTCCATCGGTTCCTCTTGGCGCGACATTAGTTCACCGAGCCGCGCCGAGGTCCGCCAGTGGACCCGCCTGAGATCATCGCCGGGGTGATAGGTCCGGACGGTCAAGTTAGCCTGATCGGGTTGCAGGAAGCCGACCACGCCGGTCTCATCCCGGCCTTGCCCGCGTCCACTCCCCGCCAACTCGACTACTCGCGGCCAGACCACCACTGTGTCGATCACCGAATCAGCAAAGGTAGTCCACCAAAAACCGAAGGTCGAGCCGCGTCGCACCCGACAAGGCCCCAAACGTACGAGACCACGCTGGGTGGGCTTGAGCTGGTAAACCAACTCTCCGAGGGTCTGCTCGCCTTCGTTATCCGGGGCCATCACCACCTGAGTCCTGACGTCAGCCTCCAACCCCTCCTCCAGACGTTCCGGATCGAGACCCGGCCCAGGGGTCCAGGTAAGCCGAACCTGAACCGGCTCAGCCACCCAGCAAGGATTGGGATAGATCACCCGGCGCGAGCGGTTGACCGGTGGGCGCTTCTCCAGGCGCCATTGTCGGAAGCCATCGGCCAGGGTAGCGACGATGATCATCACCCCAAGCCCGAGCGCGACCCGGCTCGCCAGGACTAAGCCCGCGAAGGCGATTCCGACCGAAACTACCGTAAGACCAATCGCTCGCGGTGCCGGTCGAGGCCAGTGAGCCATCAGGCCGCCTCTCCATCGACACGATTTAGTAACTAATTCTAGCCCACAGTGGTTGATCGGCGGCTTTTCTCCCGCCGCCAGTGACGAGCCACCCGGCGCGTTGCCTCCCACCACAGCCGACGGGCCTCAGCGGCGGCCATCGGTTCCGGACGCAAGGCGACTGGGGCGTACCAAGCAAGCTCTAGATAATCGCGGAACCCCAGCAAGCGGCCCCCCAGGCTTGCGTCGACCCGCGGCGCGCACCAGTCAACCGCCTCACGAACGGAAGCGCCTTGGGGGAACCAACCCCGGCGGCTACCGGCGCGTAACAGTAATTGCCAGGTCCGAGTCGGCGTGAAGGTCGCCCGCCAGACCAAGAGCCCGACAAGGGACGCCAGACCAAACCCTCCCCCGGCAGCCGATAGTACGACTGGCAGGGGGATCGGCGTCCGGTCGGGCTCGGGATCAGGATCGACGGTCTCGATCGGCGTCGGCGTCGGGTCAGGGGTGGGGGGCGGCGGGCTAGTGGCGTCGAGCAAGGCCGGCGCCGGATCATAGGCCACCCAACCAATCCCCGGGTAGAAGAACTCCGGCCACATATGGGCTTGTAGTCCGCCCGACCGCCGCCAACCATCGCCATCAACCGGACCAGGCTTGAACCCGACCGCCACCCGGGCCGGGATCCCGATCGAGGCCGCCATCACCGCCATCGCGGTCGCAAAATGGATGCAATAGCCCTGTTTGGCGGTCAAGAAGGCCCAGACCGGATCACTGCGGTCAGTCCAACTAGGCTTCAGGGTGTAACCGAACTCCGGCCCCTCCAAGTAATACTGAATCGCCAGCAGCATCTGGTGTTGGGTGGGGGCGTTGCCGATCACCGTCAGGGTTAGCTCTCGGACCTTCGTCGGCTGGCGGATGGTAATCGTCGACCAATCCGGTGGGGCGAGCGCCCCGATTTGATCTAGGCTCACCTCCCGTAGCTTGGTCCGGTCGAGCCGCATCGCCTCCACTTCGTAGGATATTCCCTCCATCAACTCGCCCTCAATGAAGAAGGCATCATTAGCGGGACTATAGCGAACCGGCAAATCCTCGGCCTTGAGGGTATGCGGTCCCACACTGGTCGGCAGGGTGCGGCCGGTTAGGCGCAGGATCTCCACCTTGTAGGGCGGGATTGGCGTCCAGGCCGGAGTTTCGGGGTCACCAACCCACGTACCATCGTCATAGTCGTCGCCCTCCTCGTTGGTCGCCACCCACTCCCGACCGGTGAAGGTCGTGTAGGAAGCCAGCTTCAGCGGACCAACGACCTCGCCTTGGACGCGAATCAGGTCGCGGGTCTCCGGGACGGCCATCAGGTCATCGACCCGAATCGTCGGGTCATCTTGGGCGCGCTGGACCTGAAGCCCTTCCAGGAAATAGGCGATCGACCCCCAGCCAGGGGCATCGGGGATCATCGTCGAGGTCACCAAGCCACCAGCCGTGGCGATCGCGATCACCGGCCAGGCAATCAGCGATAGCCGGGTCGGCATGCGCCCGAGCTGGTCAGCGAAACCGAGTAGCAGCAGGAAAGCCGCTCCGGTGGCCAGCAGCCAGGGTAGTTGGCCGACGGGATCAAACAGGATGAAAGGCACCCAGCTGAG
>JAIRKB010000102.1 GCA_031260385.1 Propionibacteriaceae bacterium
AATTTGGGTCCGGTCACCAAGCTTTAGCACCGTGGCGATCAAACCGACCACGATCGCGGCATATAGTTCGACCGAGGAGTGCTGGGTGGCGTCAGTCATATCCCCAACAAAGAACCCAAAGTTCAAGGTCGCGGCTAGTAGCACGAAGAAGCCGAAGAAGACTTTCTCAAGACTCATAGCATCAAACTAGCACGCCGAGGCTATTCTCGCCCGGTCCGCCTCAGAACACTTGAGAGTTTCTCGGCGGCGGCGACGACCGCTGGCGCGTGCAGGCGGCCGGGAGAACGGGTTAAGCGTTCGATGGGCCCGGAGACCGAAACGGCGGCGATGATCTTGCCACTAGGGGAGCGGACGGGGGCCGAGACCGAGGCGACACCCGGTTCCCGTTCGGCGACCGACTGTGCCCAGCCTCGGTGGCGTACGGTCGCCAGCGTCTCAGCGTTGAAGTGGGCTTGGACGAGGCCACGTTGAATCCGATCGGGTTCTTCCCAAGCCAGCAGGATCTGGGCGGCGGAACCGGCCTTCATCGACAGTTGCCCGCCAACCGGCACGGTGTCACGCAAGCCGGTTGGACGCTCAGCGGCGGCGACACAGATCCGAATATCGCCTTGACGGCGGAAGAGCTGCGATGACTCGCCGGTGATATCGCGCAGACGGGCCAGGATTGGGCCAGCCGTAGCGAGCAGTCGATCTTCGCCGGCGGATTGGGCGAGTTCCCCTAATCGCGGCCCTAAGACGAAACGACCATTTAAGTCACGACCGACCAGACGGTGGTATTCTAGTGCGACAGCAAGACGATGAGCGGTTGGTCTAGCTAACCCCGTGACCGAGACCAGTCCGGCCAGTGTCATCGGCCCAGATTCGAGGGCCGTGAGAACGGCTGCTGCTTTATCGAGGACGCCTACCCCAGATGAAATGTCCATATGCTGATATTACCGTCTCGATATATGAGAAATCAAGTCCAGTTTCAGAATTTTCGTGCAAGAGTGGTGTTATGCCACGTACGCTAAGCCAAAAAGTCTGGGACGATCATGTCGTCAGTCCCGGCTCCGGGGGCAGCCCCGACTTGCTTTACATTGACCTTCACCTCTGCCACGAAGTGACGAGCCCCCAAGCTTTCGATGGTCTACGCCAGGCGGGCCGTCCGGTTCGTCGCCCAAATCTTACCTTGGCCACCGAGGATCACAACACCCCCACCCAGAACATCCTCGAGCAGATCGCCGACCCGATCTCCCGCCAGCAGGTCGACACCTTGCGCCGTAACGCCGCCGAGTTTGGCGTCCCGATCCATTCGCTTGGTGATCCTAACCAAGGGGTGGTTCACATCATCAGCCCCGAGCTTGGTTTGACCCAGCCGGGGATGACCATCGTTTGCGGCGATTCCCATACTGCTACCCACGGCGCCTTTGGGGCCTTGGCCTTCGGCATCGGCACCTCTGAGGTCGAGCATGTGCTCGCCACTCAGACCTTGCCCCAAGCCCAACCCAAGACCATGGCGGTCACCGTCACCGGCGCCCTGCCGGCTGGTGTTACCGCCAAAGACCTCATCTTGACCCATATCGCCCGCATCGGCACCGGTGGGGGAGCAGGCTATGTTGCGGAATATCGTGGCGACACCATCGAAGCGATGTCGATGGAGGCGCGAATGACGATCTGCAATATGAGCATCGAATGGGGGGCGCGGGCTGGCATGATCGCCCCCGATCAGGTCACCTTCGACTACCTGAAGTCGCGTCCCCACGCCCCGACCGGTGAGGCCTGGGATGAGGCCGTCCGCTACTGGTCGACCCTGAAGTCTGACGAGGACGCCGTCTTCGACCACGAGGTCTTCATTGATGCCACCCAACTGAGCCCCTTCGTGACGTGGGGGACTAACCCTGCCCAGGGGGTCGGCCTCGCTGACTCCGTTCCCGCCCCTGGCGACTTCACCGATCCCACCCAGCGCCTGGCGGCTGAACGAGCCCAGGCCTATATGGGCTTGACTCCCGGCACCCCGATGCGCGAGATCCCGATTGATGCCGTCTTCGTTGGCTCCTGCACTAATGGTCGGATCGAAGATCTCCGTCTCGCCGCCAGTGTGCTCGCTGGGCAGCGTATCGCTCCGTCGGTGCGGATGCTCGTCGTGCCAGGCTCGGCTCGCGTCCGCCAAGCCGCCATGGCCGAAGGTCTCGACCAGGTCTTCCTGGCGGCGGGTGCCGAATGGCGCGAAGCTGGTTGTTCGATGTGTTTGGGTATGAACCCCGACACTCTCGCCCCCGGCGAGCGCTCCGCCTCGACCTCGAACCGGAACTTCGAGGGACGCCAAGGCAAGGGTTCCCGGACCCACCTCGTATCCCCGTCCGTCGCCGCCGCCAGCGCCATCGCCGGTCGGCTTTGTGACCCCACGGAACTTTAAGGAGACCCACCATGGAGAAGTTTTCGACTCACACTGGCATCGGCGTCCCCCTGCGGCGCGCTGATGTCGACACCGACCAGATCATTCCCGCCGAATATCTCAAGCGCATCACCCGTACTGGCTTCGACGAAGGGCTGTTCTCGTCTTGGCGTAAAGACCCCAGCTTCGTTCTGAACCAGTCGCCATATGACCAGGGCTCGGTGCTCGTCGCCGGACCGGATTTTGGTACGGGATCGTCGCGCGAACACGCCGTCTGGGCCCTGATGGACTACGGCTTTCGCGTCGTCATCTCCCCGCGCTTCGGCGACATCTTCCGCAACAACGCCGGCAAAGCCGGCTTGCTGGTGATCACCCTGCCTGAGGCCACCATCGAAGCCCTCTGGACCGCCCTCGAAGCCACCCCTGGCCTGGCACTAGGCGTCGACCTAGAAATGCAGACCATCACCGCCGGTGACACGGTCTACGATTTCGCGATCGACGACTACACCCGCCACCGCCTCCTAAACGGCCTCGACGACATCTCGGTTACCCTGCAGCTAGAAGCCGAAATCGCCGCCTACGAAGCCGCCCGACCAGCTTTCAAACCGACGACTCAGTAAGGGCAAGCTGACTTTCCGTTCCGGGCTTTGCTGCTTGGGGGTTACCTAATATCTACTTAATCCTCTGGGGGTGAGTAGGGTGGGGGACTGTGCCGAACGCGAGGCGCGGTCGCTGCTGAAGCCAAAGGAGCCGGATCGAGCATGCCTACTTTGATTCCATCGCTGGGAAGACTAGGGATTAGTCGCCGATATCGTCCGCATATGCAAAACTCCATACCCTGGGGCAACACCGCAGCCGGTGGACTAGACCCATGAATCTCACTGGGGTCGCGACGAGGCCCGCATTGGAGCCCGGGCAAGCCCGTAATGAAATCCAACCACCAACCTTGACGACCTTGCCCGACGCCGTCGCGAAGAATATGGCGATCGTACGGTCGCGGACGCGGGCCCAGGTCATGGCGGTCGTCAAGGCCGATGGGTATGGGCACGGGGATCTCACCTTGGCGCGAGCGGCGGTCGATGCCGGGGCGACCTGGCTGGGCACGACCGATCTTGCGGCTGCGGCCCGGTTGCGGGCCGCCGGACTTGAGGTGCCGATCCTCTCTTGGCTGAACCCCTCCGGCATCGACGCCGAGTTAGCGCTTGACCAGCGGATTGACATCGCGATTGGCTCGGTCGATGAACTCGGCGCTCTTTGCCCTGATCCACCGATTCATCGCTACTACGCGGCACCGGATAGGCGCGCTGGCGGCGTTGACAACGCTC
>JAIRKB010000191.1 GCA_031260385.1 Propionibacteriaceae bacterium
CTCCTTGACAAGACGCCGGATCAACGCCCAATCCTGCATAGAAATCACCTTTCCAATTCTGGTCAGGTGGCCTAATTTTCGAGCGTCGTTTTGGCCTAATTTTCAAGCGGCGCCGACAAGCCCGTGGGGCAACAACTCACCCCTTCCCATGCCCCCCATACCACTCAGCCTCCCAAGCAGCATGACTCTCCGACAGGATATCCCAGAGCCGCAGCAGCCGATCGCATGGGATGGACACGGGGACTGGTTCTGTTTGGCGCACTTGCTCTGCATGTTCCCCCCCTTCTTCGCTAAGATTACCTATAGCTTTTCACCAGGGAGGGATATCTGATGACGGCTCCAACACACCCCGACGATACCCATGGTGGATTACCAGACTTCCTACCTCACCAACCGTTGCCAACCCCGACCTTCCCTGTCCATGCAAACCCACCCAACCTTCCCACTCGCCCACGGACCCATACCGGGGTAATAGTCTCAGTTGCTCTGCTAGGAGCAGCCCTACTCGGTGGGGCCCTTGGCTGGGGCCTCGGCGTTTTTCCGCTGCCGCAGTTCACCGACCCCAGACCGACCGACGACCCCGGACAGACCAGCGACCCCACCTCAACCGACTTCTACATCATCGGCCAGGATCAGGTTCCGTCGGTCAAGCTGGTAATCGGTGAGACCCCCCAGATCATCGACGACATCACCTCCCAGAGCAGTTCAGTGACAACCCGGGTCATCACCTTTCTAGCTCCCGCCGGTAGCCCAAGCCAGGACATGGAGGAGTATGTTAACTACCTCTGCGACCACGACGGCTTCGAGATTTGGGCCACTAATCTCAGTCACGCCGCGCACGGCTGGGCTGAGGCTCAGCGAAACTCCGTAGAAGTCGGGCAGATCATCTACTTGAGGATCGACACCCGCGATCGCGGTTACACCCTAACTTTCACCAAAGAACCGGCTGACCCAGCGTCAACCCCGTCTGACCAAAGTCCACGCCATGGGATCGGCGATATCGTACCCCAACCCGGGTGGGAGCCGTTTGCGGGAATCCCCTCCCAGATCTACATCCATGAGGATCCTGACCATGAGGACCAAGACCAGATCACGGTCCTGACCGAGAGGATGCCCCGCGAGACCACCCTTGATGAGTACATCCAACCGTACGGCACTGGCACGATTCCCCGATCGGAATGGGACGGCCCTCACACCCTCACCCTTGCCGGAATGGATGCCCGGATGCTCGGTCGCCCCGACAACTTCAGTGGCTACCCCCGCTACGTCACCCTCGTCTACATCACCAACGGCACCGACCTCTACACCATCCACATAAACACCTGCGCCAAAAGACGCGAAGCCTACTGGCCAGCCATAGAAACAATGATCCAGTCCTTCAAAGTCATCTAGGTGGGACGCGGGGTGGGACGCGGGGTCGGATCCGGTGTCCCCCATCTGCTGAAACATGTGTAGGATGCGTACTACAAATCGTGTATGCTGCTTATTGTAATTTGTGTAAGGTGCGCATTGGAGGCTTGATGAGGTACCTACCGAGACTGGCTGACGCTACACTAACGGCGAATCTTGCTGCGCTTGGTGCCGTTTTGATCGAAGGGATTCGCGGGTGTGGGAAAACTGAGACCGCTCGCCAGATTGCGCGTAGCGAGGTTCGTCTAGATGTTGATGAGGATGCGGCTCGCTTGGCAGAACTTGACCCGTTCCTGGTGCTAGATGGTGACACTCCACGACTAATTGACGAGTGGCAGCGCGCTACGAAGGTCTGGGATGCTGTGCGCCGTACGGTTGATGACCGTCGGTCTCGCGGCCAGTTCATTCTCACCGGGTCGGCAACCCCAGATGACACCGTGCAGCGCCATTCCGGAGCCGGCCGGTTTGCCGTCATGGAAATGCGCACAATGACATTGGCGGAGAAGCAGGCCACGACTCCAACGGTGTCGTTTCAAGCCCTGCTGACTGGCCAGGCAGTGGAACCGGCGCTATGCGAGTTGAACCTGACGGATTATTTTCACCATATCGTTGTTGGCGGCTGGCCAGACATTGTCGGTTCTACCGAAGACACTGCTCGTCGGTTCCTTGACGGCTATCTTGCGACCACGATCGATCGTGACCTTCCTCGGGTCTCGGGTAGGCGCCGAAATCCGGCATTGGTACGCCGGTTTCTTCATGCCTATGCCCAGCAGACCGCCCAACCGACGATGCTCACAACGATCGCCTCTCATGCTGGCAGTGCCGAGGAAACCAAATCCGCTGGTCCCAATCGCGGCACCCTAGCCACCTACCGTGAAGCCCTCGAACGAATGCGAGTTATCGACGACCTTCCTGGTTGGGAACCTCCAGCCCGCGCCGTCGCCCGCTTCACAACCACTCCGAAACGCCACCTAGGAGACCCTGCCCTCGCCGCCAATCTACTGGGCCTAAACAGCACCGGTCTAAGAAACGACCTAGCAACCGCTGGTCTACTGTTCGAGTCCCTAGCCGTTCACGATCTGCGCGCTTATGCGGACGCCTGCGGAGCCTGGGCGCTCCACTATCGAACCCAGAGTGGCCGTGAGGAAATAGATTGCATCATTGAGACCGTCACTGGCGATTGGACAGGGTTCGAAGTGAAACTTGGGACAGAAGCCGCGATCAACGAAGCCGTACGAAAGTTGAAACACATCGAAGGAAGCATGCGTCGCCCCGCAAAAAACCTCGTCGTAATCACCGCCTCCGGCATTGTGGAATCAAGGAACGACGTCCAAATCGTCCCGCTCGGGGCCCTTGATCTATAGAGCTCGCCAAAGGGGACGGTTCTCATTCGGTACCAGAAGGGACGGACCTCAGTGTTTGCCATTGTCAATGGTGTTGTGGTCCGTCCCTATTGGCACTAAAACAGAACCGTCCCCTTTGCCAACTCACCACTACCGCAACGGCAAGAACAGCAAGTCGGCTCGGACTGCGGATCGGCGGAGCCCAGCATGAAGGTAGAACTGCGCCGCACTCTCATCTATCGCCTCAGCCACCATTGCGCGCGCACCAACAACATCGGCGGCAGTCGTCGCATTGCGAATTGCATGGGCGAGCAGATCGGCTCCAAGACCAGTTCCGCGTGCTACGTGATCAACGGCGAGCCTGCCAAGTAGTATCACGGATACCGGCTCAGGCGCATTTCGGGCAAGCCAACCACCAGACTCCTTGCGGCTGATCGCCCAGGAAGCGAGGGAATAGTACCCGACGATCCTGGATGTGTCGGCGTCTAGAGCGACGTAGGTCCGTGAATCACCACGTTCCTCGTTACGGAGAGCTTGATTAGCCAGCCAGTCGTTCAGGGGGAGGACGCCGCAGTTAAAGTCGGCGACGGGATCGCGCGTGGTGATACGGCGCGGTTCAAGGACATTCACGTTGGCTACTTGTCCCAGCGAGTCGTATGAGTCCGCAACTGTGCCATGGCCTCGGTGTCGGGGTCATCAAGAGCGGCAATGAAGTCATCCCACGCCGCAGGGTCAAGTCGGAGTACACGGCCTTCGAGCACGTCTTGGCGTGCGGCTCGCACCGCAGCCGACATCACATACTCTGTCAGGCTCGTGCCATTGAGCTCTGCCGCCTCACTGATAAGCGCCCTATTGGCAGAGGTCATCCGCAGATCAAGGCGCGCGTCGCGCGGAGGAGCAGCAATCACAGACATACACCACATTGTACGGGAATAATCCGTACGGCACAAGTGGCAACCGAAACACCGGGACTGTTCCGATGTTCCTGCCCTTCAATAGGCGTGTCACTAAAATGAGCTTGTACGCCGAGCGAGTATGAAACCGTCCCAGCCTTTCACCCCAACCGTTTGGAGTGCGGTTGCCTCCAGATCGGGGGTCGCGGCAATGATGTCTATCGCGGTGCGTACTCCCTGAACGCGCAGGTCTTCAGATGCCGAATCTGTAACCTTCCCATCGCGAACAACGTTGTCGAATACGATCACCGCACCAGGACGAGTCAACTTCATGGCGGCGTCAAGGTAGACCGGGTTGTTTGGCTTGTCCGCGTCGACGAAAACCAGATCAAACGGCTCTACATCAGCGTCAATCAGGCTCTGTGCCAACTCAGATGCTGAGCCGACCAACACCTTGACGCGTGAGGCCACCCCGGCTCGTTCAAGATTAGTTCGGGCCACTTCAGCGTTGCCTTCATCCAATTCAAGTGTGGTGACGTGGCCGTCTGTGCCGACCGCGCGAGCGAACCAGATCGTAGAGTAACCAGCTAGCGTACCGAACTCTAGGACCCGCTTGGCGCCCGCGATCTGCGTAAGCAACGCGAGAAACGCACCCTGATTTGGTGCCACCTCAGCATTGGGCATAGACGTAGCGACCCCTGACTCGCGCGCACCCACCAACGCGGCATCCTCAGCAACCAATCGAGTAGTGAAGTAGTCATCTACATCTCGCCAAGCCGTCGCAGATGGATAACGGTTCACGACGGGTGTGGGTCCCGATACATTTTTTCTCATACACAAAAGTCTATGACGATGCCAATAGGGTCACACCTCTAGCGCCCTGATCGGGTGGTTCCAGGTTAGCTTTCGCGTAGGAACATCATGTTTCCCCAGGTGAGGATGTTGCCGTTGAGGTGGAAGTCGCCTTCGATGGTCATGTCGGAGTGGTCTAGCCAACACTTGATGGTGCCCTCGGAATAGTTCCCTGCGATCACCTCGTACTCGCCGGTCCAGGTTTCGCCGTCGTCCTTCAGGATAGTGAAGCGCCCGTCGGCGGTGAATTCCATGGTACGGAATTGGCCCACCGTCATGATGTTCTTCCACTGGCCCACAAAGGAGTCTGAGAAGGTGGAGGACTCGGTTGGGGATGGGGTGGCGATCTCGGTTGGGGATGGCGTAGGGGTCTCAACGCTCTCGGTGGTGGTGGGTGCTTGCGGAGTGGTTGGGCTGGGGACAGGGGTCGCAGTCGGGTTGCTTAACAAGATCACCAAGGCGACGACAAGGCCGATAACAACGACGGCACCGAGGGCAATCCAGATCCCGATCTTGGATTTCGGCTTCGGCGCTACGGGAGGCGGTGGGTACGGCGGTTGGGCTGGGCCATAGCCGTACGCGGGTGGAGCGAGCGGCACCGGCGGAGCGGGCGGCATCGGCGGCATCGGCGGAGCGGGCGGCATCGGTGGGCTGACTGGCCCGCACTGGCCGCAGTAGGCGGCGCCTTCTTGAATCGGAACTCCGCACTTTGGACAGTTCACGACTGACTCCTTCCCCGTAGAGTGACGGTACCCTCCAAGTGTATTGCCCAACGGCGCTCAAAGATAGGATAAGCGGGGTGGTTTGCACCACCCCGCTTATCTAGGCGTATTACTTAGCGAGTTGTCGCCCAGCGGCGGGCGCCTAGCGACAAGCTAAGGGCAATCAGCAGGACACTGACGCCGACCCCGACAGCCGAACCATTGGCGGCTGAACCGCCGGTATGGACGTCAGGGGGTTGGATATCCTCCGCTTGGACGGTGATCGAGATGTAGAAGAAGGTTGTCGCTGGCTGAATCATACCCATGATCAGATAATCACCGGCTGGCAGGTCAGCAGGGATCTGCACCTCCATGCGCGCACAACCCGTCGAAGCGGCGTTGAGCGTAGTCGACACCCCGACTGCCGTACATCCCGCAACGTCACCGGGCGCAGTGACCGTAGTGGAGACGTCTGGGACAACGGGGAAGACGCCAAATTTTGAA
>JAIRKB010000239.1 GCA_031260385.1 Propionibacteriaceae bacterium
TCAACCACGAATGGGAGCGAAAAGTAAGGCTAGCCGTGGCGGAATTCGACGACGTCGCCTTCTTGCATAACATAGTCGCGACCTTCGATGCGAGCTTTGCCAGCTGTACGAGCGGCGGCTACCGAACCTAACTCGATCAGATCGTCGTAAGTGATCACCTCGGCTTTGATGAAACGTTTCTGGAAATCGGTATGGATCACCCCGGCGGCTTGGGGGGCGGTCCAGCCTTGGCGGATCGTCCAGGCCCGCGACTCCTTGGGGCCGGCGGTCAAGAAGGACGGGAGACCAAGGGTGGCGTAACCAACCCGGGCCAACTTCTCCAAACCGGGCTCACCGACGCCCATATCGGTGAGGAACTCGAGGGCTTCTTCTTTGGTCATATCGATCAGCTCGGACTCGAACTTGGCGTCGAGGAAGATCGCTTCAGCCGGGGCGACGAGGGCTTGGAGTTCCCCGAGCCGCGCCTGGTCGCCTAAGGTTGCCTGGTCGCAGTTGAAGACATAGATCATCGGCTTGGCGCTGAGCAGCCAGAGGTCGTGGAGGGGGGCGGGGTCTAGTCCGGCTGCGATGATGGTCTGACCGTCGGAGAGGGCCGCGTAGGCTTCCCGTACGGCGGTCAGGGTCGAGGTGGCCTCCTTCTTCAGCCGCGCCTCCTTCTCTAGGCGCGGTAAGGCCTTCTCGATCGACTGGATATCGGCCAGAATCAACTCCATGGTGACGGTCTCGATATCGTCCGCTGGATCATCCGATCCCTCAACTCGCGCGACGTCATCGTTAGCAAATGCCCTTGTCACCTGGCAGATAGCGTCGGCTTCACGGATATGGGCCAGGAAGGCATTGCCCATCCCTTCCCCGCGTGACGCCCCTTTGACGATTCCCGCCATGTCAAAGAAGGAGACCGTCGCTTCGATGATCTTCTCCGAGTTGTAGAGTCCAGCCAAGACCGCTAACCGGGGGTCGGGCACGCCAATCACGCCAACATTCGGCTGAATGGTCGAGAAACTATAGTTGGTTGCCGGGACATTATTTCCCGTCAGAGCATTAAACAAGGTCGACTTCCCGCTGTTCGGTAGTCCGACGATTCCAATCGTGAGCGCCACGGGGTGATTCTACCCTGCTCAGTGTGGCAGACTACACACTAAACAAACGTATACGAGCGAAGATCGGTCTGCGATGTCCCAGTTTCACCCACCGGCTCCGAAAAAAAGCCTGGATGCCCTCTCCAAAAACCAGATTATCGGCGGGATCTGCGCCGGTTTCGTCGTCCTCTTCGCCAGCATGCGGATCTTCGTGGTCCGAGCGTCGGCGGATGCCCTCTACGCGAGCCTAGCCACGATCGCTAGCGCGGCGCTTTCGCTAGTGGTCTTAACCAGTGCCGTACGCATCATGCTAATCGCCAAACGGACACCACGGTTCGAAAGTGTCCTGCTCGAAATGCTGGACGATATCGATCTGAAATATGGCGCCCTCATCGAATCGCTTGAGCAGGAGCCGGGTGGCCCGCTGGTCTATGGCATCGCGGACAATGTCGACGCGATCTTCACCTTCGACTCGTCACAGTGGGGGTCTTTGCACTATTCGGAAAAGTTCGCCTTGAGCCCCAACTTCAAGGAAACCCGGACACTGTATTACTACATCGATCACGACGATATGGAGTCTCGCTCAGCCCGTCTCGGCGACGACCTTGAAACCACCGCTCGACTCCTTGCCCGCGATACCGCCGTAACCGTCCAACGCAGCTTCCCAGACGTCATCACCGCCCACGCCCTCGACATCACCCCCGAACCCGGCCGCGCCATGGTCACCGTACTCTTCAACTCCGCCGAAACCGCCACCGACGCCGAAGACATCGCCGAAGTCATCGACTACCTACTCTTCCTCCACTTCATCGCCACCTAAGCGAAGGCCTTTTGGGGACGGTCCTGATGTCTCGGCCTTTTGGGGACGGTCCTGATGTCTCTACTTGTCAATAGGCGTGTCGGGATCCAACTGTGCGACTCGCAGGAAACGAGCGGGAAGGGTCAGCCCGAGGGCGGTCACGACATCGTCGGGGCGGACGAGGGGAGGCTCGTGGGTCAGGAGCAGCCTTAACCCCGTACTAGTGACTTCCACTGAGCGCAGAGCGGGTCGGACATCGAACTGACGAGGACCGGACTTGGTTTCCCTAGTCACCAGCAGGGGCTCTGTCCCGCTTGTCAACTCCCGATAGGCGGACTCCAGGATCGTCGGCGTGGCCCCCTCCAAGTCAACCTCCCACCAACTAGCCGTGAACACGGGCATCTTCTCCACCAAGATGACCTCAAGGATCGGGAAACCCTCCGGCATCGCCGCCCCCAGCTCAGCTAGAACCAACTCCGGCTCCCGGGTCGTCCGCAAGCCGATCACCAGGAACTCCGCCCGTGATTGGGAGCCCGTGAACGCCGGGTTGATATAGGACAGCCTGGGATGGGGATGGAAACCCGACGAGTAAGCCATGTCGATCTCGGCCCGCCGCAAGGCCCGCTCGAAGATCCGGGCGAAGTCGCGATGGGAGGCGAAGCGGGCCCGCCCGATCCGGCCGTACTTCACCAAGAGCTTGCAGACCGGCGGTGGTTGCTGGACTGGTGGTTGCCGCGACATCACTGACCACCCCCCGAGGTTTCCGCTAGTTCGATCGCCAAGCCTAGCCCCGGGCAGACCCCACAGTCGTGGCAGCCCGCCCAGCGGCAATCCGCTAGCGACTGCGCGGCTAGGCTGGCTTGGTAGTCCTCCCACAGCCAGTCGCGATCCAGCCCGACGTCGAGGTGATCCCAGGGCAGGGTCTCGGCCCCCGAGCGCTCGCGGGTGGTATACCAATCCACATTGAGACCGCGTTCGGCCAGGACTCGGTTCGCCACCCCTAGCCAGCGGTCGTACGAGAAGTGCTCACTCCAACCATCGAAGATCCCGCCCGCGCGCCAAACCGCCTCAATCACCCGGCCGAGCCGCCGGTCACCGCGCGCCAACAAGCCCTCAATCTGGGCCGGACGGGCGTCGGCATACTTCACCGAGATCGCCCGGCTATAGCGCCGGTCGGCACGGATCGACTCCTTGAGGTCGCGCAGCCGCTGGTTGACCGTCTCGACATCCCACTGAGCGACCCACTGGAAACTGGTGTGGGGTTTCGGCACGAAAGCCCCGATCGACAAGGTGCAAGCGATATCCCGCTGACCGGTGACCGCTCTCCCAGCATCGATCACCCGCCGGGCGAGCGCCCCAATCGCCGCGACATCGGCTTCGGTCTCGGTCGGCAGGCCGGCCATGAAATAGAGTTTCAGCGACCGCCAGCCCGCTTGGAAAGCCGCCTCGACGGTGGCAATCAGATCGGCTTCGTCGACATTCTTGTTGATCACCCGCCGAATCCGTTCCGAGCCGCCCTCAGGGGCAAAGGTCAAACCGCTGCGGCGCCCACCGGCCGACAGTTGCTGGGCGAGTTCGATATTGAAGGCATCAACCCGGGTCGAGGGTAAGGAGAGGGAGATATTGGCGGGCGCATAACATCCCGCGAGCTGGGCCGCGATCAGCCCAATCTGGGAATGGTCGGCGCTCGACAGCGATAGTAAGCCCACCTCGTCATAGCCGGTCGCCGCCAGACCATCGGCGACCATTTGGGCGATCCCCTCCGCTGAGCGTTCCCGCACCGGCCGGGTCGTCATACCCGCCTGGCAAAACCGGCACCCCCGCAAGCATCCCCGAAATAGTTCCACCGAATAGCGCTCGTGAACGGTCTCGGCGATTGGGACGAGGGGGTGTTTCGGATAAGGCCAATCGTCTAGATTGCTGATCGTATTCTTGGCGACCCGCTCGGGCACGCCCGCCTGATTGGGAGTCACCGCCGCGATCGTATGATCACCCAAATAGGTCACATCGTAGAGACTAGGCACATAGACCCGTCCGCGCGTCGGTGGCTCGCAAGCCAAACGTACCAACATTTCCTGGCGACTCCACCCGGCTTGTTTCCCCGCCCGAAGCGTCTGGGAGATCGCGGTGACGATCGCCTCACCATCGCCGAGCACCGCCGCGTCAATGAAGTCGGCGATCGGCTCGGGGTTGCTCGCAACGTGACCGCCAATGATCACCAACGGATCGGCGGCAGTTCGGTCGCGGGCGTGGA
>JAIRKB010000291.1 GCA_031260385.1 Propionibacteriaceae bacterium
GGTGAGCGGGGAAGGCTCGTTGGGTGTTCACCCCTAGAATGACCGGGAGTTCTTTGGGGACGATCAGCACTCGACCAAGCCAGCATTGATTGCTCGTTAACCACCCGATCGGCTGATGACCCCTAAGCCCAGGATTGTCGCATGTAAAGGAGAGCCATATGAATCGACGTCCTCTTATCCTTGTTGGGGCCATGGCCGTGGGGTTGATCTTGGCGGGATGTACGCCTAGCACGCCACCAGAGAAAACGGACACCTCACAAATCGTGATTGATACCTCGTTTGATATCAAGACGATCGACCCCGGTCGGCAATATGAGCCGACAGGGATGATTGTTGACAAGGCGCTCTATGACACCTTGCTGACCTTCGCTGATGGCGACACTGCGAATGTGATCCCTAGTCTCGCCTCCTATGTCCCTAATGACGACCTGACCGAGTTCATCTTGACGATGGAAGAAGGTCGGTTGTTCTCGGATGGGACGCCGGTTACGGCCGCCGACGCGGTCTTCACCCTCGAGCGCCTCGCCGGGATGAAAGGTAATCCTTCTTTCCTCCTCGATGGCGTGACCATTGAACTGGTTGACGAGATGACCCTCAAGCTCAGCACTGAAGACCCAAACCCGGCGCTGCCCGCGATCCTGGCGACCCCGTCGGCTGGGATCCTCAACTCCGCTGTGGTGATCGCTAATGGCGGTACGACTGGTGTCGATGATGGTGCTGACGCTTACCTGAACGCCAACTCAGCCGGCTCCGGTCCGTACATGCTTGTCAGCATGGACCTGGCCACAGAGGTTGTCTTCGTCAAGAACCCGTATTACAACGGCGCCCAGACCCCGACCTACGACAAGGTCATCTTGCGTAATGTTGACCCGGCGACTCAGAAGATGAGCATCGAGCGTGGCGACTCGCAGGTGGCATTGGGGCTGTCCAGCGATCAGGTCGAATCCCTGTCGTCAAGTGTTAAGGTCAAGTCGGTTTCTTCGGCCACCCTGGTCTTCTTGTTGATGAACGCCGATCCAGCTGTTAACGAACTGACCGCCAACCCGCAATGCGTTAAGGCCGTCAAAGAGGCGATCGACTATCAGTCGCTGCTCGACCTCGCTGGTTTGGGGGCGGCGCAAGCCACTGGTGTGATCCCGAATGGCTTCCTGGGAGCCCTACCGGCGGCTGATCAGCTGAAGTTTGATCTGGAAGCGGCCAAGGCGGATGCGACGGCTTGTGGGATGAACGATGTTTCGATCACCTTGTCCTTGCCGAATGACATTGACCCGACGGGTCTCAATATGACCAACCTCGCCCAGCGCCTCCAGCAGCAGTTGGCGGCGGCTGGCATCACGGTCACCCTCGCTCCGGCCCCCTTCGCCACGGAGATTGATGCCTATCGTACGGGTAAGGAACATATTGGCTTGTGGTATTGGAATCCTGACTACCAGGATCCGGCTGGTTACCTAGTCTTTAGCCCGGGCCAAATGGTCGGCTTACGGGCCAACTGGCAAGCCGGTGCCAATCCGGTGATTGAAGGCCTCGTGCCGCAAGCGACCACCGCTAGTGATCCGGTTGTTCGGGCTGGACTGCTCGAAGACTGGGGTCGGGCGATGATTGCCGAAGGGCCGTTTATCCCGCTGATCCAACCGGGTTCGAACGTCGCCTACCAGCCAACTGTGACCAATATTCACTACAGTCCGACCTGGATTATTAATGTCGCAGGACTCGGAGCAGCCTGAGGTTACGTCGTCAAAGGGACGCCGGTCCTATACGGGGCTAGTGCGTTACCTGGCTCGGCGACTCGTCACCACGGTGATCCTACTTTTTGGGATCACTGTGGTGACGTTCGCCCTGACCAACCTCGTTCCCGGGGATCCGGTGGCGGCGGCGCTTGGCCAGCGCTCGGCGGATGACCCAGCGATTGTCGCTCGGTTCCGGGCGGAGTATGGGCTCGATGATCCCCTGCCAACCCAATATCTTAATTACCTCAACCGCCTGATCCATTTAGACTTCGGCCGCTCCTGGCAAACCCAGCGTCCGGTTGCTACTGATCTGAAACGGGCGATCCCAGCGACCATGGAGATCGCCATCCCGGCGATTGTGGGAGCCGGGGTGATCGGGTTGATGTTGGGGGCGGTCTCGGCTTACCGCCGCGGCAAGATCACCGATCAGCTCTTGCGACTGATCTCGCTGGTGGGGATTTCGGTGCCAACCTTCTGGATGGCGATCGTCTTTCTCTACCTGTTTTACTTCAAACTCGGCATCTCACCAGGGGCTGGTCGGCTGTCGCCCGGGGCACCGGCCCCACCACGGGTGACAGGGATGTACACGGTTGACGCTCTACTAGCCGGGCAGTGGGCGACCTTTGTCGATGCCGCTGCCCATCTGGCCTTACCGACCTTGGTCCTCACTGGTTATACCGTCGGGTTATTGACGCGCTTCTCGCGTACGGCCTACCTGGAGGTCTTGAACCAGGACTTCACGCGCACCGCCCGGGCGAAAGGGTTGCCAGGCCGGACGGTTTTCTTCCGCTATGTCTTGCGGGCGGCGGCGGTGCCGATCTTGACGATTGTCGGTTTGGCTTTTGGTTCGCTGTTGTCGGGCACCGTCCTGGTTGAGCGGATCTTCTCTTGGCCGGGCCTGGGATCGTACGCCTACCAGTCCGCCTCCAAGCTGGACTTGTTTGCAATCATGGGTGTCGGGTTATTTGTTGGCGTGGTCTATCTTTGCATCAACCTCGCCACCGATATCTTGTACGCCTTTATCGACCCCCGGGTAAAGGTGGGCTGATGGACCCGATGATTGTTGCCACTGAAGTGAAGCGGAGCTGGACTCGCCGGCTCTGGCTAAAGATCCCGCGTGAACTGCGGACCGTCGTCGGTGGTTTCGCTTGCCTGGTGGCGATTTTCTGGATCCTGGTCTGTATTTTCGGCGGGGCGCTGGTGCCCCATGATCCGCTAGCTCAGGACTTGCCGCGCTTCTTAGCGCCGGGTCGGGGGAACTGGTTCGGAACCGATGAACTAGGGCGCGACGAGTTCTCACGGATCTTCGTGGGGGCCCGGGTTTCGATCGCTCTACCGCTGCTGCTCGTGGGGATGTCGATGACGGTGGGGACGATCGTTGGCATTATCGCCGGTTTCTTCGGGCGCTGGGTGGATGAGGTCTTGATGCGGATCACCGACCTGGTCTTGTCCTTCCCGACCGTAATTCTGGCCATGGCGACAGCGGCTGCCCTTGGCGCCTCGCTGTTTAACGCCGTGGCCGCGGCCCTGATTGTTTCCTGGCCCCCTTACGCCAGGGTGGTACGGTCGATGGTGCTGTCGTTGCGGGGAAGCAACTTTGTCTCTAGTGGACGCCTGCTTGGGTTTTCCCCCTTGAAGTCAATGCGCCTCGACATCTTGCCGAATGTTCGCGGGCCGATCCTGGTGATGGCGAGCCTCGATATCGGAACGGCGACCCTACTGTTGGCCGGACTGTCCTTCCTGGGCTTGGGGGCCAAACCACCGCTGCCCGAGTGGGGATCAATGATCTCGGCGGCGGTGGTGAACTTCGACAAGTGGTGGCTTGGGGTCTTCCCGGGGCTCGCCATCCTGACTGTGGTGATGGCCTTCAACTTCATCGGCGACGCGCTTAGGGACGCCTTCGATCCAGAGGCGGTGCGGGTATGACAGCATTGCTTAGAATCGAGGATCTCAGCCTTGGCATCCGTACTGAACAGGGCACGACACCGATCTTGCGCGGGGTGAACCTGGAAATTGAAGCCGGTAAGGTCCAAGGGCTCGCCGGTGAGTCGGGTTCTGGGAAGACGATGCTGGGATTAACGATCGTTGGTCTAGAACCCACCACTGCCATCACCACCGGACAGATCTGGTTCGGTGCCACTGATCTGTTGGCTTTGACCGGGAAAGCCCTCAACCCGATCCGCGGACGCCGTATCGCCATGATCTTCCAAGACCCCTCAACGGCCTTGCATCCCCAGTTGACAGTCGAGAGGCAGCTGACCGACCACATGCGTTACCACCTCAAGGTCTCGCGGATCGAGTCGCGCCGCCGGGCCGAGGAGTTGCTTGATCGGGTCGGGATTGCCCAGGCGAAAGCCAGCTTGTCGCGCTACCCCCATGAGTTCTCCGGTGGTCAACGTCAACGCATCGCCATCGCCTGCGCTCTAGCCTGCGGTCCGGAACTGTTGATCGCCGACGAGCCAACGACCGCCTTGGATGTCACCGTCCAGGCCGGAATCTTGGCCTTGGTCAGGGAGTTGGTCGACTCGCTTGGCTTGACGGTCTTGTTCATCACCCACGATCTCGGGGTGATGAGTGCCGTCGCCGATCGGGTGGCCATCATGCGGGCCGGTGAGATCGTTGAAGCGGGGCCGCGCGATCAGGTCTTCCTCCGCCCGGACCATGACTACACCAAGTCCTTGCTGGCGGCCCTACCGGGAGCCGTCGGCGGTCTCCAGACTCGTGACGACCTCGCCCGGCTCGGAGGGATCAAGGGGGGTGAGCCGCATGAGTGAACCGGTCTTGTCAGCCCGCGACATCATTGTCGACTACCCCGGCTATCCACCGTTGCGCGCGGTTGCGGGGGTCTCGCTTGATATTCACGCCGGTGAGGTGGTCGGTCTGGTGGGGGAGTCCGGTTGTGGTAAATCCACCCTCGCTCGGGTGCTCTGTGGTTTGCTGAAACCGACCGCTGGTGAGGTGGTTTATCTCGGTCGAACCTTGAAGCCGATCGGGGTGGCCGGGCAAAAGGTCGCCAACACCGGCATCCAGATGGTCTTCCAAGACCCCGGTTCCTCGCTGAACCCCCGTCGTCGGGTCGGCCCCCAGATTCAGGATGGCTTGGACGCCGCCAAGCGGCGTTTGGGTGGGGAGGGCGCGGCGGGTGCACCGACCTCCCCGGGCGATTGGTTAGAGCGCATCGGCATGAACGCCGATGATGTCAACCGCTTCCCGGGTAGTCTCTCCGGTGGTCAGCGTCAACGCATCGCCACCGCCCGCGCCCTAGCGGCCGCTCCCGATGTCCTGATCGGTGACGAGCCGATCTCAGCCCTCGATGCCTCCACCCAAGCCCGCTTGGCCTATGTCATGAGTTCTCTGACCCTCGCCCAGGGTGCCGGGATGTTATTCGTCTCCCATGACCTAGCGATCGTTCGGCTAATTGCCGACCGCTTGTTGGTGATGTATCAAGGTCACATCGTTGAACGCGGCCCCGCCGAAGAAATCTGGGCCGACCCACGCCACCCCTACACCCAAGCCCTCCTCGGCGCGATCCCCCTAGCCGACGGTGCCGGCCGCCTCCCGGCCGTCACCCCCCCCGGTACCCACTACCCCCTAACCGAAGCCATCCGCTAACCCCCACCCCCTGCTAACTCCCATTGCGCGGCCACTTAGGCGAGCCAAGACCCCCAAAATCGCCCTTCGGACTAGCCTAAGTGGCCGCGCAATGGGGTCGGGGGAGGGAATCGGCTAGGTGGCAGTGGGGGGTGGGCTTGGGGGCGCTAGACTGGGGGGTGGAGCAAACAAGGAGAGTGCCGTGAGCTATACCAAGATGTCCCAGTTGTTTCTTCGGACCCTGCGCGAGGACCCGGCTGATGCCGAGGTGCCGAGCCATAAGTGGT
>JAIRKB010000017.1 GCA_031260385.1 Propionibacteriaceae bacterium
CAGGGTTCCGACCACCAGCGCGAGGGCCAATCCATAGGTCATTAGGGCGATCGCAAAGATCGTTTTGGCGGGCATTGAAGAGGCCAGGGTGAGGAACCATTGGCTACCCGCCAGGGCGACAATGGCAACGGCCCCGCCGATGGCACAGGCCCCAACCCGGTTATCATGGGCGACCAAGGCAATGATGATCAGGGTGACCACTGACACTACCGAACCACCGATCACTCCCCCGACGAGTAGTTTCAACCCGGCGTGGTGCAGGCTGTCGGGTTGTCCGGCGGACTTGGCTAGCTTGATCATTGGGTCACCGAGGTCTTGCGACAAGTTAGCACTACGAAAACCAAGGTCGAGACCACCACGATGACGACGATGCTGATGGTGATCGGTGAGGGGAAAACTGCCAGGAATAAGGCCGAGTAAGCCAGCAGAGCGGTCCAGGCGTACATCATGCCAACCGCTCCCAACTGGGAACGACCGCGTTGGAGTAAGCGGTGATGGAGATGTTGCTTATCGGCAATGAACCACCAGACGCCTTGCCAGGTTCGCCGGGCGTAAGCGACGAACATGTCAATAAAAGGCAAGCCCAAGGCAATGATCGGCATCACCAACGGAATATAGGCGCCTAATAGTCCGGAGCGTTCATCGAGCCCCGTCGGATCAACCTGGCCGGTCAGTGAGATCATCGAGGCGGCGAACAGTAGACCAAGCAACATCGCGCCGGAATCGCCCATAAAGATTTTCGCGGGGTAAAAATTGTAGGGCAGGTAGCCAATCGCGATCCCGCACATGCCGATAGTGATCAGCGAGGCGGTCGTTGCCCGGGCGATATTCATCTCAACGGTCAACCAGTAGGCGTAAATAAAGAAGGCGCTCGCTGAGATGGCAACGATCCCCGCCGCCAAGCCGTCCAAGCCATCGATGATATTGACCGCATTAGCGCAAAAGAAGACCGCCGCCACGGTGATCAAGACTCCAGCGGCAGTGTCGAGGGTGATGATGCCGCCGGTGGGCGACGGGATCCAGTACATCCGCACTCCCCCGACCACCAGGATGCCAGCCGCTAGGACCTGCCCCGCGACCTTAGTCAAGGCGTTCAAATCAAAGATGTCGTCGAGGACCCCAACCAGACAGATCGCCGACGCCGCTGCCAGGATCACTAGAGAGTCTGGGGTGACATTGTGATATCGCGAAAGGAAGGGCATCCGGGAGGCGACCAGGAAAGCGGCCGCCAACCCACCCAGCATGGCGATGCCGCCAAAGTAGGGTATGGAGGTGGTGTGAACATCGCGATCCCTCACTTTCGCGACGGCGCGGGCTCGAAGTGCCAAGGATCGACAAGCTGGGGTCAAGCAAAAACAGATCGCAACACCGACCAGAAAAACCAGCATGTATTCACGCATCGGCGCCTCCGGCAGCTAAGAGGATTTCGTCTTCGGAGATTAACCCTACCCGAAGAATCCGTAGGTTGGAGGCTGAACAGTCCACTACTGTCGAGGGGGCGGGGCCAGGGGTGGGCCCGTCGTCAACATAGAGACTGACCGCCGCGCCGAGTTGGTCAATCGCCTCGTCGATGGTGGTAGCGGCTGGCTGGTCGTGTTGGTTGGCGCTGGAGACGGCGAGCGGGCCAGTTAAGGCCAGGAGTTCACATAGTTGGGCGTGAGCGGGGACCCGAATCCCGAGGGTGCCGAGCTTGCCAGCCAAGCTTAGATCGCGGCGTTCGGTCGGCAGGACGAGGGTGAGGGGCCCTGGCCAGAAGGCAGCAGCTAGGCGCCCGGCTCGGACGCTCGGTGGGTTGGTCAACCACCAGGCCTGAGCGGCATCAGCGACGAGGACCGGTGGCGGGAATCCATCCGAACGCCCTTTGGCGTTCTGTAACCGAGCGACAGCCTCGGGGTTGTTGGCGATGGCGGCAATGCCATAGACGGTGTCGGTGGGGATGACGACTAACTCGCCGCGCTCCAATAGCTGGCGCGCCCTTGCCCACAGGCCCGGGTCAGTGTTCATAGCCTTAATCATTGCACGCCTCGCCTGCGATCGCTATGACAAGCGGGCCACTACGAAACGCGCCCGCCCGGTGAGGTCTTGATGAGCGGAAATGTCGACAAAGCCCGCTCTGGCGAAGATCGCACAGACTTGGTCTGCCTGGTCATCGCCATGTTCACAACCGAGCACTCCCCCGGGCTTCAACAAACGCCGCGCAACCCCGGTGACGATGCCGATGGCGGCCAGGGGGTCAGGTCCACAGAAGAGGGCTTCGGCCGGATCATGGAGCACATCACTAGCCAGAGGGGCACCGAAGGCCAAGTAGGGAGGGTTGGCGACGACCAGGTCAATAGTCCCGTTGAGCTCCAGCAGACCATCGAGCATATCGGCCTGAACAGGCCAGATTGACGTCCCTTCCAGGTTCTGGAGGAGATACTGAAAGGCTTCAGGACTCCGCTCAAGGGCCCATTGCTGGGCGGGCTTTGCTTCCGCAGCAATCGCTAGGGAGATCGCTCCGCTACCGGCGCATAGTTCCACCACCCGCCAATCCGGTTTGATTTGGGCAATCGCCCAACCCGCCAGGATTTCGGTTTCCGGGCGTGGGATGAAGACTCCCGGTCCGACGTGTACGGAAATCGTACGGAAGTGGGCTTGACCGGTGATGTGTTGAAGGGGTTTTCCCCGCAAGCGTTCAGCAACCGCTTGATCAAGGATCCGTTGTTGATCGGCAGTCAGTCCCCCGCCGAACCCCAGTTGGCCGAAGGGTAATCCGCAAGCAAAGGAAACCAAGGTTCGAGCGTCCGCTTCCGGGGACTCAAGGCCCGCAGCGGCGAGGGCGGCGCTAACTTGCCGTACTGCCATCGAAGAACTGAGGCCTTCACCGGCGTCGGTCACGAACTACCCTCGGTCGCCTGGGCGAGACGCTCGGCGAGATCGGCCTCTAATAAGGCCGTGATCAGGGCTTGGAGATCGCCAGCCAGCACCACATCGAGATTATGGGCCTTGAAGCCAATCCGGTGGTCGGCGATCCGATTCTCGGGGAAGTTATAGGTTCGGATGCGCTCCGAGCGGTCGACCGTACGGACCTGTGACTTGCGGGCGGCCGAAGCGGACTGGGCAGCCTGCTCTTCGACTAAGGCGGTCAGCCGGGCACGTAACATACGCATCGCCGACTCGCGATTCTGCAGTTGGGAGCGCTCGTTTTGGCAAGAGACGACCAGACCGGACGGCAGGTGGGTGATCCGCACCGCCGAGTCGGTGGTGTTGACCCCTTGCCCACCGGGCCCCGAGGAACGAAAGACGTCGATTCGCAGATCGGCATCGTCAATGACAATCTCGGTGGCGTCGAGGTCCGGCATGACGAGCACGCCGGCGGCCGAGGTGTGAATCCGCCCCTGGGATTCGGTGACTGGCACGCGCTGAACCCGATGGACCCCGCCTTCAAACTTTAGTGTGCCATAGAGCGCATCAGTCGCCGAGGCGCCCTTGACCGCAAAGGTGATGGTCTTGTAGCCCCCAAGATCGGTCTCCTGAGAGTCCAAGACTTCGATCTTCCAACCACGAGAGTCAATGTATTTGGCGTACATCCCGAAGAGGTCCTTGGCGAACAAGGCCGACTCCTCGCCGCCCTCCCCCGACTTAATCTCCATGATGGCATCGCGAAAATCGTTGGGGTCGCGCGGGGCCAGCAAGCGGGTCAAACGCTCATCAACCTGGGCGAGAGCGGCTGCAAGCTGGACCGCTTCGTCGGCAAAGCTGGGATCTTCGCTCGCCAACTCCAAAGCGGTTTCCAGATCGGCGGTCAGCTGGGTTTTCTCCGCTAAGCCGCGCACGATCGGCGCCAACTCGGCGTAACGACGACCAAGCCGCCGTGACAGGTTGGCATCAGCGTGGACGGCCGGATCTGATAGTTGGGTCTCCAGATCCAGGTATTCGTCGATGAGGTCTTGGGTGCCGGACATGATCACCTTTACGAACATACAACGGCACCGGGCAATCGCCCGGTGCCTGTGGGGTAGCTAGTTGCTAGTTGGTTGGCCGTAACGGCGCGCGAAGCGGGCTACACGACCACCGGTGTCGAGGATCTTCTGTCGCCCAGTGTAGAAGGGATGACATTGGGAACAGACTTCGGCATTGATACTGCCGGATGCTTTGGTGGAGCGAGTGGTGAACTTGTTTCCGCAAGTGCAACTGACGCTCGTGACGACATAGTCAGGGTGAATCCCTGATTTCATGGCTCTCTCCTTAAGTCATGCCGGGTCGGGAGTACGTGAACCGGCATCGCTGGATTATTATGCCATCCCGGAGCGCGTCAAGCAATCCGGGATGGCCATCGATCCGTTAGTTTGGTGTGGTCCGCGAGATCTGCAAGAGGAACTCGTGGTTGGATTGGGTCTTGCGCAATTGCTTGAGCAACATCTCGAGGGCGGCCTGATCTTCCATGCCGGATAGCACCCGGCGCAGCTTCCAAATGATCGCTAGTTCGTCGCGTCCCATCAGCAATTCTTCGCGCCGGGTTCCCGAGGCATCGATATCAATGGCCGGGAAGATCCGCTTGTCAGCTAGGTCACGGCGCAAGCGCAGCTCCATATTGCCGGTGCCCTTGAACTCCTCGAAGATCACTTCGTCCATCTTCGAGCCAGTCTCGATCAGGGCGGTCGCGAGAATCGTTAATGATCCGCCATCCTCGATATTGCGGGCGGCGCCAAAGAACTTCTTCGGTGGATAGAGGGCGGCCGAATCGACGCCACC
This sequence comes from Propionibacteriaceae bacterium, assembly GCA_031260385.1. Taxonomy (GTDB): domain Bacteria; phylum Actinomycetota; class Actinomycetes; order Propionibacteriales; family Propionibacteriaceae; genus WQYJ01. The sequence continues at coordinate 4,735 of JAIRKB010000017.1, forward strand.
GGAGAGGATCCGACCAGAGGCCGGAGCCGCTAGGTTATAGGCGCGCCCGAGGCGGGTGATGCCGTCGAGCAGGATAACGACATCCTTACCCATTTCGACTAGACGCTTGGCCCGTTCGATCGCCAACTCCGAGATCGTCGTATGATCTTCTGCCGGGCGGTCAAAGGTGGAGGCGATAACCTCGCCCGAAACCGTCCGCTGGAAGTCGGTCACTTCCTCAGGACGTTCGTCAACGAGCACGACCATCAGGTGGACTTCGGGGTTATTGTCAGCGATCGCATTGGCGATCGCTTGCATGATCATGGTTTTGCCAGCCTTTGGTGGCGAGACGATCAAACCACGCTGACCCTTGCCGATCGGGGCGACCATGTCAACAATCCGACCAGTCATCTTCGTCGGATCAGTTTCCAAACGCAGGCGTTCCTGGGGATAGAGCGGGGTTAACTTGGCAAAAT